>CALZIQ010000062.1 GCA_945787735.1 uncultured Chromatiaceae bacterium
CCAGGCATCCCAATGCCTTGATTATTGCTTCAGACCAGGCCGCTGTTTTGAAGAATCAGATACTTGGCAAGCCTGGCAATCATCAGTCGGCCAAACTGCAACTCGCCCATGCCTCTGGCAATAAGGTGGTTTTTCTGACGTCCTTGGTACTACTGAATAGCGCAAATGGAAATCAACACGTCGAACTAGAGCCTTTTACCGTCTATTTCCGCAAATTGAGTGAGAACGAAATTGAAGGGTATCTGAATAAAGAAAAGCCGTATAACTGCGCAGGTTCATTTAAATCTGAAGGCCTCGGCATCACGCTGTTTGACCGGCTTGAAGGCAAAGACCCCAATGCTTTGATAGGATTACCGTTAATAAAGTTATATAAACTATTGGAAAATGAAGGGGTTAGTCTATATTAATAGTCTGGTTTTCATTTAACAAATTGCCCACAAATGCCGATAACAGTTAAGGTTTTTATCAACGAATAAGCGCTATTTATGTCAGAGAAACTCAAAATAAGTGACCTTACAATCTGTGTCATAGAGCCCTCTTCCACACAGTGGCGTATCATCAAAGGCCAACTGAATGACATCGGTGTAACTCGGCTCGATCATTTTAGTGATGGCAACAGTGCTCTAGAAGACATGCGTAAATTCCTACCGGATCTTGTCATCAGCACCATGCATTTGCCCGACATGACAGGCACTGACCTGGTTCAGGCCATGCGCAACGATAACGAGCTTGAAGAAATTCCATTTATGCTGATCTCGAGTGAGGATTCAGATTATTACCTTGAACCCATCCGCCAGGCGGGCGTTATTGCAATGCTACCTAAACCCTTTCAAGTTCAGGACTTGACCCGTGCATTGTATTCAACTCTAGAATTCATTGAGCCCGACAATTCAATGCTAGTGGATATCAACCTTGATGAACTCAGTGTACTTGTCGTGGATGACAGCTTAACCGCGAGGAAGCATATCTGCAGAGTGTTGAATAACCTGGGCATTGAAGAGATCACCCAAGCGATAAATGGCAAAGAGGCTGTTGAAGTGCTGAACCGGAATTTTTTTGACCTAATCGTTACTGACTACAATATGCCGGAAATGGATGGCAAAGAGCTTACCAAATATGTGCGGGAACACAGCCATCAACGCTCGATTCCAATATTGATGGTCACCAGCGAAGCCAATCATAGTCATCTCGCCGGCGTCAAACAATCGGGGATTTCTGCTGTCTGCGATAAACCCTTCGAACCTCACGAAGTGAAATCCCTGATTCGGAATATTCTTTCCGCAAACATTGAGTAATACAACTAAAGCAAGTTTCTCTTGAGATGTCACCTGGTCGTGCCATGAAAAAAATGTGTTTCATGTACCTGCTGCTGCTTTATTACCCTGGTTGTTATGCAGCCGACACGATCTTAACGATTAATAGCGCCGTGTTTGAGGTTGAACTTGCCGTAACCCCGGATGAAAGAAAAACAGGGCTCATGCAGCGGAACAATCTGGCGGCGAATCAAGGTATGTTATTTATTTATCCAGAGCCACGAATCATTTCCTTCTGGATGAAGCAGACCCTCATCCCCCTGGATATTTTGTATTTCGATAGTAATGGTCAACTATTGGAGGTGTATGAATCTGTCTTCCCTTGCTCAATACCTCCGTGTAAAAGATACACCAATAGAAATCCGGCCCAATTTGTCCTTGAAGTAAAAGCCGGCACCATACAACAACTTAATATCATGATAGGTGATAGCTTTGAGATTCAGCGTAAGAACTGAGCTTGAAAGATGTCTTCCCTTAGATTATCTTTAACCAATTGACTCTGAATTGAAGGAGAGAGCTAGTGTCAGCAGTCCAGTCAGTAGAACAGTTTGAATTTCACCAGACTTTAGAGTCGGCACCGGGAACATCAATCGTTATTTTTTCAAGCAAGGAATGTCAATCATGCCGCTATTGGGAGCAGCTACTCGACCAGTTCTGCGCCAAGCACGACGATATCAACGTATTTAAGATTGACGCGGGAATGGACCAGGCACTCACCGAAGAATTCGATGTATTTCACCTGCCCTCCCTGTTCTTGTACCTAAACGGAAAATATCACTCTGCCCTACAGTGTGAAGCGAGACTTGATACCCTAGAGAATGCGATCAATACTGCGAAGGAATTGCCGGCAGAAGAAATGCCCTGATATCTATTTTTCCGTTAATAGGGAATGACCTTTCCATCAAAAGAGATAAATTCACCTGGACTGTAATTGTCTACATTATCGATTACGTTTGCCATGCCTGCTACTGACGTTTCGATATCGATCAAACCATTATAATCGGTCATATCTGTCCTCACCCAGCCGGGATGCAGAGAGACAACTCGAATATTGTTTGGCGCCAGATCAATCGCCATCGATTTCGAGATATTGATTAAACATGCTTTTGATGCGCGGTAGGCATAACAGCCACCGCTGGTATTATCTTCAGATGAGCCCATTTTAGAGCTAATGTTTGCAATTTTGCCAGAGGTGGCAATTAACATGGGTTTAAGCCGTTGTACAACACGCAATGGACCGAGACAATTTACGTCAACAAGATCCAGAATTAAACGTGCGGTCACGCTGTCTAGAGATTGCCCCGATTCTTTTTTAGGGCCATAGATACCGGCATTATTGATCAGAATATCAATAGTTTCAGGGAACTTGGATTCACTAATAAAACTATTATCCTTTTCATCAACCACATCCCACCGAACACAGTTCAAATTATCCGAATCGATCATGTCGAGATTATTCTTCTCTGATCGATAACAGGCCCAAACATTTGCACCTAGAGCCAGATAATATTTAACAAAACCCAAACCAAGGCCACGATTGGCACCCGTAACAACGACATTCATTGACTGCCCTCAATCACTAATCTTGAAATTCCATTTTTGGAAACTTCGAGGCAAAGCGTTTGATCCATTCCATGGCGGCTTGTTCACCAGTCAGTTTACGGCCCTGCTTTGATAATGCCTCACGTTTATAATGTTCGATATGGCAAACCTGTTCGATCATCCTTGCTCGATAGGCATCTTCACGATCAGAAAATGCAACACCGATATCATAAAGATCACCTCGTTTACGACACCATTTCACTAGTGCCGACGATGTGAAAGAAGGTTCTACAAAATGAATTGTAATTTTGATAATAGAGCCGGGTTGAATTCTAAGTTTTGAGGCAAATGAAAGCCCGCCAAAGCTTACATCATGTAAGCTTTCTGCATTGTGTTCAGTTAACCCCTCAAGATCAAACTCAATCGGGATATCTGATGGATGTCTGATGTATTTACGCATGGCTATACGCCATATAATTGTTTTCCAGCTTCGATTTCTATAACGTGGCAGTTCTTCATTTGAGTCTATGTCTAGTTCGACCGATATTCAAGAACAACGTTCAGTCACGCAATTTGTAGCCTCGCTTCAATATCACTAGCGTCATCCAGCCGAGTCCAAGCCAGAACAGGGTCACTACAAACAGGCTAACAATCGGATTTACATCCGAAATGCCAAAGAATCCGTAGCGGAAGCCATCAATCATATAAAAGAACGGATTGAATTTGGACAAAGTCTGCCAGAATTCAGGTAGCGAGTGTATTGAATAAAATACACCACTCAGAAATGAGAGCGGCAGAATGATGAAGTTCTGGAATCCTGCCATGTGATCAAATTTCTCTGCCCAGATTCCGGCAATAATCCCAAGCGTACCTAGCACTGCACTGCTAACCAGAGCGAACAACAACACCCATATGACACTGTGTAAAGGCAATGAGACAAACAAAATCGCAACGATAAATATTCCTAACCCTACCGCCACACCGCGCACGATCGAAGCAAACAAAAATGCCAGATAAAACTCAAGATAAGACAAGGGTGTTAATAGTACAAAAACGATATTACCAGTTACTTTGGACTGAATCAGACTGGATGAACTGTTGGCAAAGGCATTCTGAATGATGGACATCATCATCAACCCGGGAATCAGGAAGGCGGTATAACTAACATTGTCGTAAACACTGACATGTTCTTCTAATACATGGGAAAAGACCAGCAAATAAAGTAAGGCCGTGATGATGGGCGCCATGACGGTTTGCAGGGCAACCTTGCCGAAACGCCTCAGCTCTTTATAAAAGAGCGTGGTCATTCCCTCCCAGTTCATTGCGTATGCTGTCCAGTGAGTTCGATAAAGACATCTTCAAGATCTGCATCCTCGGTACGCAGATCGATGATCTCAGCACCGGAGTGGCGCAAGTCATCCACCAGAGAAATGATGGTGTCAGTATCACGGTTCAAGATAAACTCAATTTTAATGCCATCAACGGATTTGATTTTTTTGGCAAGCTCCCCCGCGACATTTTGCAGCGGTTTGGCAAGCGTCACAGAAACTGTACACGTCGTGCCAACCCCACGTGCCAGTAGAGACTCTTTACTATCGAGCGCCACGAGCTGACCTTGATTGACGATTGCGATGCGCTGACACAGTGTTTCAGCCTCTTCGAGGTAATGAGTGGTCAACACAATGGTATGCCCGTCGTTGTGCAGCATCTTGACGAACTCCCAGAGCGAGCTGCGCAACTCTACATCGACCCCAGCGGTTGGTTCATCGAGGATGACAACATCGGGTTTGTGCACCAATGCCTGAGCGATCAAGACTCGCCGCTTCATGCCCCCAGAGAGCTGGCGCATGTTCGAATCCGCCTTGTCAGTGAGTTTGAGTCCTTCGAGTAAGGCATCAATCCATGCGGCGGATTGCTTGCCTTTGCCAAAGTATCCAGCCTGAATCTGCAAGATTTCACGCACTGAAAAAAATGGATCAAAGACCAATTCCTGTGGCACCACGCCGATACATTGTCTTGATTGACGGTAACGCCGTACAACATCATTCCCCATCACAGAGACATGGCCACTGTCCATGCGTGTGAGCCCTGCAATAATGTTTATTAGCGTCGATTTACCCGCACCATTTGGGCCAAGCAATCCGAAAAATTCGCCCTTTTCAATAGAGAGTGACATTCCCTTGAGGGCATGCACATTGCCATAATGCTTGTGCACGTTTTCAATTTGGATAGCTGCAACCATCTGGAAATGATCAGCCTTGCTTGGCCGGGTGACACGACTCGATAATATCCAGCACAAGCTGTGGCCCACGATATATCAAACCACTGTAGACTTGTACCAGCTTTGCTCCAGCATCCAACTTAGCCTGGGCATCGTCCGCACTAAGTATGCCGCCTGCGGCGATAATGGGAATCTGCTCCCCTAGATGGCTATAGAGCTGCTTGACTACTGCGGTTGATTTCACTGTTAATGGTGCTCCACTCAATCCACCCTGCTCGCGTCCGTGCGCAAGATGATCCACGCTCTCTTTGTTAATAGTGGTATTGGTGGCAATGACACCATCAATGTTATGGACGAGTAAGGTCTCGGCAATTGATTGAACAGCTTCGTCCTCCATATCAGGTGCGATTTTCAACACCAACGGCACATACCGGCCGGTCTTTTCATGCAGGCGTTGCTGTTCCTGCTTAAGTGTAGATAATAGGCCGCCGAGTTGATCTTTCTCTTGCAGGTCACGCAAATTGGCTGTGTTAGGCGAAGATATATTAACCGTTACATAACTGGCGTATGGATAAACTTTAGTCAAGCCGATCAAATAATCATCCACTGCCTTTTCAATTGGGGTATCAAAGTTTTTGCCAATATTGATTCCAATGATACCTTTGTAGCGCGCCTTTTTAACCTGTTCAACCAGATGATCCACACCCAGGTTGTTGAAGCCCATGCGATTGATAATAGCCTCGGCTTCTGGCAACCGGAACAACCTAGGTTTAGGATTGCCAGGTTGTGGCCTGGGCGTCACTGTTCCCACTTCGATAAAACCGAAACCCAGAGCGCCGAGGGAATTGATGTGATCAGCGTTTTTGTCCAACCCGGCCGCCAGACCAACCACAGATGGAAAACTCAACCCCATCACTTCGATAGGGGATATCAATTCACGTTTTGAGGCCTTCAGCAGGCCAGTATTGTAGGCCAGGTCGAGTGAGGCCAGAGTCAAATGATGGGCTTTTTCCGGGTCAAAGCAAAAAACGAGAGGTCTCAGTAGAGAATAAAGACCATGCATTGAAAGTGATTCTCCATTGAAGAATTGGGCCTGCCAAGTCGCAGGCCCATGTAACTTTAGTCGGCAGAAATAATATCGCGCGCAATCAGTGTATTAATAACCTGCTCAACGCTTTCTTCAATGCTCTGTGCTGCAGTATCTATTTCGATTTCAGCTTTCAGCGGTTCTTCGTAAGGAGAATTAATGCCGGTGAATTCTGGTATCTCGCCAGCGCGTGCCTTTTTATAAAGGCCTTTAACATCGCGCTCTTCACAAACACCAAGATCACATTTGCAGTAGATTTCAACGAAATCACCGTCTTCAACCAAGGCACGAACAGCGTCCCGATCTGAACGAAATGGAGAGATAAAGGCTGTCAACGCCATGACACCGCTATCAGTGAATAACTTGGCAACTTCACCGATGCGACGGATATTTTCGGTACGATCAGCGTCAGAAAATCCTAGATCCTTACACAGACCATGACGGATGTTGTCGCCATCCAGCACATAGGTACGCGCACCAAGCTTATACAGACGATCTTCGACGGCATGGGCAAGGGTCGATTTACCCGAACCGGAAAGCCCAGTAAACCAGAGGATGGTGCTTTTGTGCCCATTCATCTTTTCGCGGTCTTCACGCGTAATTGTGGCGGCATG
The DNA here is from genome assembly GCA_945787735.1 of uncultured Chromatiaceae bacterium. Classification (GTDB taxonomy): domain Bacteria; phylum Pseudomonadota; class Gammaproteobacteria; order Tenderiales; family Tenderiaceae; genus Tenderia. The sequence continues at coordinate 6,778 of CALZIQ010000062.1, forward strand.
CCAATGGATATTCTTGGAAGCGGTCATCTACAATTCCCCGATTAGTAACAAATTGATTTAAAGAGATAATTCACTAGGCGCAACAGGCGCTGGAATGGGCAGTTATTTTACACTACTTCCTTTTGTTTGTGCTTAAAAAGGCCAAATGATGGGCACGATCAGTAGGCATACCAAGCCGACCAGAATGGTCAAAGGCAGCCCCATGCGGATGTAATCGCTAAAATGATACCCTCCTGGACCAAATACCATGAGGTTGGTTTGATAGCCAATAGGTGTGGCAAAGCTAGCCGATGCGGCAACCATCAAAACGATGATAAAGGGCATATAACTCACCTCCAATGAAGCGGCCATGGATAGCACCACCGGAAACATCAACACCGCGGCAGCATTATTGGTGATCATGGCTGTCAACAATGCAGTGGCGAAATAGACCGCGGCCAGGGCGACGATTGGGTGGCCGTTTCCTGCCAGCTCAATTATTTGCTTGGCCAGATAATCAGCTCCCCCGGTTTGATATAGCGCTTGTCCAAGGCCAAACGATGCTGCAATAACCACTAGCACCTGCCAATCGACGGCTCGACGGGCGCTGTTGCCGGTAAGGCAACGGGTTATCACCATAAGCCCCGCCGCCAACAACGCGGCTTTTAGCATTGACAAAACACCTGTTGAAACCAGCAGTACCATGCCGAGCAGAATTGAGAGTGACAGTAGTGCACGATCATGACGCGGCGGGCTACTACCGAGCAATTGGCTGACCAGAAAAAAATCACGTGAATTACGATGATGCTCGGCAAATGTGGCGGGCGCTTCCAGCAGCAAGGTATCGCCAGGCCGGAGTACAATCTCGCCTATTTTCTTCCTCAATTGTTCACCATTGCGGGAAACTGCAATAATCGCTGCATTGTAATGCGATCTGAACTTGCCTTCTTTTACGCTCTTGCCCACCAGTGCATTGGTATCTGATATGACAGCCTCAATGAAACTCCGCTCTGGACGAGGCACATTCACCTTGAAGACCTGATTGGTAGCGGGTTTCAGCCCCCTGATTTTTTGTAGGTCAACCACCGAATCGACAACACCAGCAAACACTAGACGATCATTGCCTTCCAGGCGCTCTTTTGGCGATACCGCAGGCAGAATATGACCACGACGTTCAATTTCGACCAGATATAAACCGCTTAACTGGCGCAAGCCTGCATCTTCGATCGACTTACCCTCAATATTGCTGCGTGGCTCAACCATCATTTCGACCGTGTACTGGCGCACATCAGAAAATTGGGTAATGGCGGATTTACGCTCGGGCAACAACCATTTGCTGGCAATCAAGACATAGACAAAAACCAGCACCGTACACGGCAGACCGATCCAGGCCAATTCAAACATATCCAGACCAGCGCTGCCGGACTCCTTGATCACTAGGCCATTGACGATCAAGTTGGTGCTGGTGCCGATCAGGGTGCATGTCCCACCGACAATGGCGGCATAACTCAAAGGCATTAAAAGTTTTGAGATTGAGAGTTGATATTTGCGCCCCCAGTCACTGACAGCAGGGATCAGCATGGCCACCACGGGCGTATTATTCAAGAATGCGCTCATCATGGCCACTGGTCCCATAACACGCATTTGGGCGCTGGCAACAGAGTTTGGCCGTCCCAGCAGGAAATCGGTGATCCAGTTAATGGCACCGGTCTCTTTTAAACCCGCTGAGACAACAAACAATACACCAACTGTCACCATGCCTTCATTGGCAAGCCCTGATAGAGCCGCTTCAGGGCTCAGAATTCCCAACAGCAATAGCAGCGTCAACCCACCCATTAATACGACATCGGCAGCCCAACGCGTAAAAATTAAGGTAAGGAAACAGGCGGTGATGACACCAATAGTGATCCAGGCTTCTACATTCATCCTAAAAAAGAAAGGCTGGTATTAAACCAGCCTTGCATTCTTTCATAGTTGAGTATGTTTTAAAACTCTTCCCACTCTTCACTCTCATCCTGAGGCTTTGCCCTACGACGTGGCGCGGCTGGTGGCGGTGCAGTGGCCACACGTCTACTCGCTGCATGTGCCCCGCGTGTGGATGACGATGGTGGAGCCTGCTGGAGCAATGACTCATCAATACTGAACTGGCCAACCAATCTTTGCAGGCCGACTGACTGATTCGCCATCGATTCGCTGGCTGCTGCCGCTTCTTCCACTAAGGCTGCATTTTGCTGTGTCACTGATTCAAGCTGGGTAATGGCCTTGTTGATCTGATCGATGCCTGAGGCCTGTTCTTGGCCGGCAGCGGCGATTTCAGCAATGATATCGCTGACCTTCTTCGAGGCGACCACAATCTCTTCAAGGGTCTTGCCGGAGTCATCTACCAGGCGGCTGCCCTCTTCCACCTTGCTGACGCTGTCTTTGATCAATCCTTTGATCTCCTTGGCAGCGGCAGCACTGCGTTGTGCCAGGCTTCTGACTTCACCTGCAACCACCGCAAAGCCACGACCTTGTTCACCGGCACGTGCAGCTTCAACCGCGGCATTCAGGGCCAGCAGATTTGTCTGGAAGGCAATTTCATCAATAACACTGATGATGTCTTCGATTTTCTTGCTGCTGGCATTGATTTCAGCCATCGCGGTAATCGCCTTGCCGACAACTTCGCCACCCTTTTCCGCTTCCTGGCGGGCGCCACTGGCCAGCTGATTAGCCTGACGGGCATTGTCGGCATTCTGTTTGACCACACTCGTCATTTGTTCCATGGTTGAAGCCGTTTCTTCAACTGATGAGGCCTGCTCTTCGGTACGTTGACTCAGGTCGGCATTGCCCTGTGAAATTTCGCCAGCACCGCTAGTAATGTTCCCTGCGGATTCGGTAATCTCAGCGACCATTTTCTGCAAATTGGCCATGGAGTCATTCAGCGCATCTCGCAGCATAGCGAATTCACCCTGATATTCACCGGTCATCTGTTGCGTAAGATCACCATCCGCCAAGCCTTGAATCACACGGGTTGATTCACGAATGGGATCAACCACGGCCTGCAACATATTATTGACCTGATCACCTAGGCCTTTCATAAAACCAGTGTAGTTTGAAGTATCTAGGCGTTTTTCCAAATCTCCGGCCACGGCCGACTCGATCAAACTCTCAAGCTGCTCTTCAGCATCGGTCTGCTCGGTTAGGTCTTTCCACTCAACCATGTTACCCATATAGCTGCCATCAGGTCCGACAATAGCGGTTGCATTGACCTGAAAAACAAGATCTAGCAGCTTAATTGTGCCAACAGCCGGCAAGCGGCTCATGTCTGCCAAGAGAGCACGTTGATGGGCTGGGTTTTTGTGAAAGCTGTCTATGTTGACGCCAATCAAATTATGGGGGTCAAACCCCGGGAATACCTGGCGCAATTGGGTCTGACGTTTGCCTAGCAACTCAACGACGGCGGGATTGACATAGGTGATCTCTAAATTCTGATCACATAACATTAATGCGGTATCAGCCCCTTTCACCGCAGACTTCAGACGTGACACCTCGATTTCACTGGCACGTAGCTCGGTCACATCGGACCATTCCAGCGTGTTGCCGATGTAATTACCCTCAAGATCATTAATGGCACTCACGCGGAGATGGAACGTGAGCGGACCCACATCAATGTCTGTTTCAAACGGGAGGTTGGCAGGATTGGCCAACATTTGACGTTGGTGTGCTGGATTCTTGTGAAACATATCGATATTGGTGCCGACCAAGTTTCGTGCATCGAAACCACGAAATAGGGCTTTCAGAGCGTCATTATGCTGCAGCATTAACTCATTGGTGGCTTCATTGGCATAGGTGATATAAAAATCACGGTCGATCATCATCATTGCTGTCTGAGCACCATCAACCGCACGTTGCAGGCGCGATGCCTGTTCTTCTTTCTGGCGTTTTTCGGTGACATCAAACCACTGCACCACATAACCAGCCAATTCGCCCTTGCTGTCTACCAGCAAGCGGGTTTCATGTTCGAACACCAAGGGACCGGGAGTGATTTCACCCTTGTGAACGCTGCCCGGCTGCAGCCCGTGTAAAACGCGTTTTATTGCGGCGGGGTCTTTATGGTAGCGATGAATGCTGCCCCCCATAACTTCTGATACTTTGAAACCGGGTAAGTATTTAACCAGCTCGTGTTCCAGATCTGTGAGCACTTCCCTGGCTCGGCGGTTCACGAACACCACATTTTCATCCGCATCCGCCATCATGATGTTGATCGGCGCATGCTCAAGCACATCCTTCACTAAATTAAGATCATCAATCATCGTTACAGGTCCGTCTATAGTGTTCATGCTGTCATTCATCCCCAGGATTTCTTCTGTCATATTGCGGTCTCAGAATAGCGATAGATTTTCGCAACCGTATTAGCGTTTACTGTTTAACGCCGTGCTAGCACCCCATGCCAATCAATATCGGACTTGGTTTTTGAAACTTTAAGTATCCCAACATCTATTCAGAGCGATACGAAGGCTGAAAAACTAAGCAAGGGAATTAACACCAATTGATCTCAGTCAGGGTTCATTCAAACCATGCTAAACACTGCCCATTTTCGATATAACAGTTCCATATCAATTCCCTTTTTAGTGTAAAATCTGAAAATACTAATTAAATCAATCCGTTCAGGATAAGCCATGGCAGACCAGCAAAAACAAGACATTGAAACGAATGACACCGCACTAGAGAAGGCATTCGATAAAGTTTTAACCCCTTTTGAAGAGTTCATCCACCAGGAAACCACCAGCGGCATGCTGTTGATGGTTTGCACTGTGATTGCCTTAGGCGTGGTCAATTTCGGTTTCCTCGATACTTATCAACATATTCTGCACGCGCCTGTTAGTTTTGCGCTGGGTAGCTTGATATTGGAGAAGACCCTTCATCACTGGATCAACGATGGCCTGATGGCGTTGTTCTTTTTTGTTGTGGGGCTTGAAATCAAGCGCGAAGTGATAGTCGGTGAGCTGTCTGACATTAGACAGGCCTCATTGCCCATCATCGCAGCAATTGGTGGCATGGTTGTTCCCGCAGGGCTTTATTACCTCATCATTACCACTCCAGAGGCCAGTACAGGTTGGGGCATTCCTATGGCAACGGATATTGCCTTTGCTGTTGGTATTCTTGTCCTGCTTGGCAGCCGTGCGCCTAAAGCCCTGCTTACATTTCTGGTCGCGCTCGCTATAGTTGACGACCTGGGCGCCGTCATCGTAATCGCTCTGTTCTACACCGACACAATCTACTGGAGTGCATTGGGCATAGCCGCAGCACTCTTCATATTGCTTGTGTTGATGAATGTTTTTGGCATTCGCAAGCCTCTACCCTATTTTTTGATCGGCATACTGCTTTGGCTTGCAATGTTGAAGTCTGGCATTCATGCCACCTTGGCAGGTGTTTTGACCGCACTCACGATTCCGGCGCGGCCTAAGTTCGAACCGCATCAATTTAGCAAGCATGTGCGTAAAATGCTGGACAAGTTCGACCTTTGCCATAAACCCGGCATGAGTATCATGCGCAACGAGGAACAACGCTCCATTCTGCAAACGCTAGAAAATGGGGTGCACATGGTGGAAACACCGCTACAGCGCTTGGAACATAGCATGCACACTCCGGTTGCCTTTTTAATCATCCCTCTATTTGCCCTAGCAAATGCAGGCATCCCTGTTGATTTTGCTTCTTTAGGACAAACCTTTTCCCATCCTGTGACCATCAGCGTGATGATTGGATTGGTTTTGGGTAAATTTATTGGCATTGCAGGGTTTTCATTTCTTGCCATCAAACTCGGGTTGGGCAAAATGCCGGAAGGTGTCCGTTTTACCCAAATTGCCGGGGTTTCGCTCTTGGCTGGCATTGGTTTTACCATGTCTATTTTTATTGCAGAGCTTGCCTTTACCGGACAGCCTGAATACCTGCTGATGGCCAAAACTGGCATTTTGTTCGCATCATTAATTGCAGGGATTGGTGGCTATTTGTGGCTCTACTTGGCTGGCCAGAAGAATGCTGGTCACTGATAATGAACAGGCGCTTTCTCCCCCATCTGCAGCGCTATCTGATCACCGGGATTCTCACGGTAATCCCGATTTGGATCACCTGGCTGGTGTTCAACTTTTTCTTTAACCAGCTATCCAAGGTAGGGATGCCATGGGTAAAGGCCTTGGCTAAGCAATCAGAAGCGTATTTACCGCAAGCGAGTCGATGGCTGCTCGAGCCTTGGTTTCAGAACACCTTGGCAGTACTGCTGACGCTCATTGCTCTGTATCTATTGGGGTGGCTGGCTAGCCGAGTACTGGGTAAGAAGGCCCTCTCCCTGGTTGATTTTCTACTTAATAAGATCCCTTTAGTTCAAACCATCTATGGCGCCACTAAAAAGCTGCTTACTGTCTTGCAGCAAAAACCAGAGAATCTGCAGCGGGTAGTGTTAATCGATTTTCCATCAGCAGACATGAAGACTGTAGGCTTCGTCACCCGTGTGATGAAAGATGACGTAACAGGACAAGAACTGGCGGCAGTCTATGTGCCGACCACGCCTAATCCAACATCCGGTTATCTTGAGATCGTACCTGTGGAGCGCTTAGTATCAACAGACTGGAGCGTGGAAGAAGCAATGACCTTCATTATTTCAGGCGGTGCCATTGCCCCGGATAAGATATCGTTCGAAAACTCGGCAACTACCGAAGAAGCATCTACTCCAGCTAAATAAATATTCCTAGTCCGGTTTTTTGTCGTGAGAGTGGTCATGGTCATGGTCATGGTCATGGTCATGGTCATGGTCACCATGATGGTGATGATGTGGCTCTTCTTCGTCAATAGTCACTTTGAGACTTTCATGGACATGATCATTTGGGACGTCATGATGCATGTGTTGGTGTTCGTGCGGATGAAAGTGAATATGCACGTGCTCATGGCCATCAGGGCCATGGCTGTGACGATGGGCATGCAGAAAACTGGCGATGATACGCTTATGCTCTGCATCCATCTGACCAGAACTAAGTTTTTCGTGCAGCAGTTCATGAGTCATTAGGGCCAGGGGTAATTCAAGATGGTTTTCCTCCAGCAGGCCACGATTGTAGAGAATATCAGAGGCCGGCCCGTCGGCGACAAAGTGCCCATCAGTAAGCATCAGGCAACGATCACACACATCCAAGGCGATATCTAGATCATGGGTACAAAGCAAAACGGTCTTATCTGATTCAGCCAGCCAATGGATCAGCTTACGACGGTTAAGAGGATCCATATTGGTGGAGGGTTCATCGAAAACCAGGATATCTGGTTGGTATGACAACACAGTTGCCAGGGCCAGGCGTTTGCGTTCACCGAATGAAAGGTGAAATGAAGATCGCTCTTCAAAGCCATTAAGCCCGACAGTATCCAGGGCTTCGCTGACACGCTCTTCGATTTCATGTTTTGGCAGTCCCAGATTGAGCGGACCAAAAGCAACATCATCAAACACCGTCGGACAAAACAGTTGGTCATCTGGGTCCTGAAACACGATACCAACCTTGCGGCGAATATCTTTCAGGTTATTCTTTGTGACTTCTTGGCCACCGATTCGGACTTGCCCTTTTGTTGCCAGCGAAACACCATTCAGCAGACTCATAAAGGTCGATTTTCCGGCACCATTGGGGCCTATGAGCGCAACCTTCTCACCCGCCTTAATCGTGCAATTCGCACCCTTCAGAACTTCATGCCCGTCAGGGTAATTAAAAAAGACATCTTTAACTTCAATGGCGATCTCTTTGCTCATAGCTATTTAAACCTTATATCCAACCCTGCTCTGCCTGCATGAACACGCCCATCATATCTGTACTGAAGAGCGCGACGGCGATGGTGATAATCAGCACGGCTTTGACAACATCTTTGCTCGCGGCATTGAACTCAACCAAGGTGTGAAAGTCGCCCTGATAACCTTTGGAAAGCATTGCTTTGTAAATTCGCTCGGTGCGTTCAAAGCTGCGAATTAACAAAGTGCCGATGAATCCGCCCATTACTTTCATGGTATAGACATTTGGCTTTCTAACGAAACCACGTGCTTTCATTGCGGTATCCATGCGTTTCATCTCGGCAAGAAAAAGAAAAATAAAACGATATGTGAACAACATCATCTGCACAATCAATGGTGGGCACTTGAGATGTTGCAGGGCAATCATATTGATGTCAAAACGGGTTGAGGCAAATATGACATACGCTGCTAAAACAATGGCGATGGCCTTAACAACAATCAAGACAGACAAACGAATGCCTTCGTGCGCAAATGACATACCAAGAAAAGTCGACGTGGCCTCGCCCGGGTAAGACAGGGGCAAAATCACAAAGAACGGCAGTAGAAACAACACAATCCATTTGAGCCCTTGAAAGACGAAACTCAAAGGGATTCTGGAAATAAGCACCAACGCGGTGGAGATGAAAAATCCGGCAAGTACAAGAGGGATGCTTTTTATCAAGGCAATACTGAGTATCAGCACAAGCAGCGATGCCAATTTGAAACGTGGGTCCCAACGTTGAATCGATGATTCAACATGGGCATGGCGATCAATATCTAGTGCCATGCTAGGCTTTTCCTGCAACTACATCAGGCTGTCCTGATAACAGGTTTGGTCTAGTTTTGAGCAAAAAGCCGACGCATGCACCTGTGACAGCCCCTTCCAACACCATCAGTACCACATGGTAACCTAGCACTAATTTAGCGGTTGTCATGAAGGCATCACCAGTAGTTACTAGCGCAAGCGCGAGAATGCAGCCGGAAAAAAAGATTCCAAATGCGCCAGCCAAGGCACCAAAAATCACTTCACGTTTCGGAAAAGAAACGAGATGCCGGCATTGCCAGACCCCATAGGCAACCAGCGCGCCCCCCCCAAGCATGACACTGTTTATTCCGATTACGGATATTCCACCAAAGCCGAAAAATGCCTGCAGTATCACACCTAGCATGATGGCCATAAAAGCACGTTTGCCGAGAATCACACCGGCCAGGCCATTGAGGATGAGATGGATGCTGGCAACAACAAGGGGGATGTGGATGAAATTTGCAACGAAGAAAACAGCAGTCACTACCGAGATTTTCGGAATCTCTTCTAGATCGACATTACGCATCGTAGCTGCTGCCAGTACTGCTGTAATACCAAACCCGGTGGCCAGAACAGGCCCTGAAACAATACCGTCTGCGATGTGCATGAACTACTCTACTCCGTAAAACCCGAGCAACAGTAGCATGGAATATTAATTGATGCTACTGGTGCCATTGTTTGTTATTTACCTCGCGTATCCTGCCGGGCTTTAAAAAAGGCAAACAAACCAAGGAAGCCAATGATATACCCGACGCCACCCACTATCCCGGATAGCGAAGCCTTTTCCTGTGAGGCAGACAGTTCCCGCACCAGAGGCTTAATGGCTTCATTGACAGCTTTAGTTACAACGGCCTCAAGCTGTGCATGGTTTAGCGTGTCACTGGCACTCTGAAGAGGAAGTGCTTCCCCTTCTGCACTTTGTTCAACAACCGCTTGTGTATGATCAGCCGTTTGTTGACCTGCATTGTTAATACTTTCAGCACCCAGCTCAGAGGCCGGTAATAAAAAATCACTCTGATGTCCCATGCCTGCATTCACCACAATTTTGAGATCAGTTTTTTGAGGCACGGGAAAACGGTACTGTCCTTCCTCATCTGTTATGCCTTCATGCAATAATTTGCCATCTGCTGAAAAGACCTGCACTTGACTGTTCTGCGCTTTTTTACCATCGACAAAATAACCTTCAACGTATACCTGATTAGCTTCTGCATAGGCAAAAAGATTAACCTTATGGGCCATAGCTTCACTACTGATACCTGAAGACACTAGCAACAGATTGATAAGGAATAGTTTCTTAATACGTTTTATTGACATCATCATTACAGTTCTGGCTGTTGGGAAGTTGCCACTACACTAGTAGTGGCAACCAAAAAATGGCCTATTTCATATCATGGGTACGAACCCAAAGTACAGCACCGATTTCGACTGGGTAATGCTTGCCTTCGTGCTGCATAGTCTCGTCGTCTTCATTAAGGGCGGCAAAGCCCCACCAGCCTTGTTTGGGCATGGCGTAGGTGAACACGCCATTGACATCAGCTTTTACTACTTGGGTGATCATTGGATCGGCTGGTGCTTTAATCGCTGATCCTTCGGCATAGTATTCCACTTCAACTTCGCTGAATGGCATGGGTTTGCCATTAACCTTGACCACGCCCTGAAAGACATTGTTGGTCCACAAACCATAAGGACGTGTCAATGGCACGATTTCCGTCTTGAGGCCTACCTCTTCATCCCAGCCCTCTTCCATGCCAAAACCATTCACCACCACCTTGGTGTAATGAACAATGAAACTCTCTTCGGCCGGTTCCCAGTAGGGTTTGGGCTCAACATAAAAAATGTGATCACCGGGGCGTTTGAATTTGTAAGTGGTCTGAAACGAGGAAAATACATTGCCTCCCCTGTCTCTGGTTTGAGCCTCTTTTAAACTTGGCAGCAGATCGTAATTTTCGCCTTGAACCAAGACACCAAATCTTGCGGGCTTAACCATATTCATACCTATGCCTTCAAATGGATGCCAAAATAAAAGATTGAGATTGAGGCTTCGGGCTTCGGTTTGCTTCACCATGTCATCCGAGGGGATGATCATCTGAAAGTGTGCTTTTGCTTGTCCGGCCATCAAAAAGGCAATCAACCAGGCAGCTGTCCCAATTAACGATTTATTTTTCATTTAACTTTTCCTTCAACATTCCGAAACTAAGTATCGGTCGTAGTAATGATTTTCTGTAGCACTAATTTATAAGTCGTGCCACAATAGAAATCGTAGCACGCAAATTAAAATAATGGCACTTTTTTTTGCATTGCGGACAATGAACGCGAATCATTTGCAATAGAACTATTAGATATATTAAAGGGAAAAATATGAAGATTACGAAATCAGGGATCATCTCAACTCTTCCTTTGGCATTGGCAATGAATGCTCAGGCAGCAGATATCGAGATCGGTGGCGCAATTGAGGTAGAAGCTGGATTTAGCAGTGACTTCAATGATGTGGATACCAGTGACATATCACTTGCGACAGTAGAAATCGGCTTTGACGCCCAGATCAACGATCGCGTCAGCGGACATGTGCTGTTGTTACATGAAGATGATGATACTGAGCCGATGGAGCTTGATGAAGGCACCATCACTCTCGACCTGACCAACGGATGGTCGCTCTCCGCCGGCCGCATGTATGTGCCTTTCGGTTCATACGAGACCAATCTTGTCTCTGACCCGCTTACGCTTGAACTGGGTGAAACACGAGAAGCGGCTGTATTGATTGGTTATGAAGCCCATGGCTTCTACGGATCGGCCTATGCCTTTAATGGTGACACTATTGAAGCATCCACCCCTGCTGGTGAAGATACTATCGAACACTTTGGTGCTTCATTTGGTTACGTTTGGGAAGATGGCGACATGAGCCTGGATGTGGGTGTGGATTACATCAGCAGCCTGGGTGACAGCGACGGTATCAGCGCAGGTCTACCTGATGTAGATGCTGATGAACTCCCCGATCCTCTCGTTAGTTATGTTGGTGGTACTGCCCTGCATGCCAGCTACAATCAGGGTGGGCTGTCAGTCAATTTTGAATATGTATCTTCAGATGATTTCAATGCGGCTGAACTGGCTTTCAATGGTCAAGGCGCTTCGCTCTCCGCCTTCAACCTCGAAGCAGGATATGACTTTGACTGGGGGACTGCGGCAATTGGTTATCAGGCTACCGACGAAGCAGTCGCATTGGGCCTGCCCGAAAGTCGTATTCTCGTCGCTGTTTCAAGAGAAATATTTGAAAATACAGCGCTGAGTTTCGAGTATGCCATGGATGATGATTATGGCACTTCTGATGGTGGAACGGGTAAAGACGGGTCTACTGCCACTGTTCAGTTAGCAGTAGAATTCTAACTCGGCTCTATTTTATTAATGAAAAGAGTGGGAGTGACTCCCACTCTCTTATTCATGACTGTGCTCAGCACCGTGAGGATGATGATGCCCACCTTTTGTTGGGATAGCGCTCCCTGTGGTAGTCATAGTTAACTTGCCGTGTTTAACACCTTTTATGCTTACAAGCTGATCGGCGAACTGCTGGAGCAACTTGCCTTTTCCGGCCACGACAAGAACCTCCAGGCAGTTATGGTGATCAAGATGGATATGCAGTACTGACTTGATTTCGCCCTCAAACGAGTGCTGAATGTGAGTCAGATTAGCGGACAAGTCGCGGGTATGGTGGTCATAAACAATTGTAATCGTGCCCACAGTGTCTTCATCTGATTCCCACTCCTCCGCTACGATCTGGTCTCGAATTAGGTCACGTATAGCTTCCGAGCGGTTTGAATAACCCTTTTTCTCTATTTCCTCATCAAACCGTTTCAGCAACTCCTCTTCAATAGACACTCCGAAACGCACCAAATCACTCATCCAAAACTCCTAAGCAATTGAAAATATGTAAATCAGTTTAGCACTCTCATGATATGAAATTCTCAAATTTATTCCGTAGAAATCAGATGGTTAAAAAGTTTACAAAAACACTTAACTATTTTAAAAGGCTGTAGTAAATTTAAAACCCATTCCTGAATGGAATGGTCAACATAAAATAAAAAATACACCGGGAGATAAGCAATGTCTAACAATACTCGTAAAGCTGCCGCTGGCGGCCATGGAGAGCGAAGCGAGGGCCGCTAGTCCCGGATAGGCTACGCCGTCTGCCCTTTCGTAGTTGGGAGCGATAGCGAGTGACGAAGAA
>CALZIQ010000063.1 GCA_945787735.1 uncultured Chromatiaceae bacterium
GTTCACCGCTTGTGGCTGACCAGATCGAGGGTGCTGCGATCGTTCCCTCATCGGTAATACGCCAGCCAACGAAATCGCCATCGTCGAAATTGTCTTGAAGTAATATTTGAGAATTACTGGTGATGCTGAGAGCCAATGTATCTACCTGATTTGCATTATCCTCCACCTGTACGATGAAGCTTGTGGTATCTAACAGGACGGGGGTTCCACTAATCACCCCAGTTTCTGGATCCAAAGCTAACCCTTCTGGCAAATCGCCACTGATTACACTCCAACTATATGGCGGTGTGCCGCCGCTAGCATTGAGGGCCTGGCTATAAGGCGTGCCCACGGTACCATCGGGCAGGCTAGTGGTTTGGATGCCAAGCGGGATAAAGTCCTGTAGGCGATAGATAGTTCCATTGCTGTAGTCTGCAAGATAAAGATTGCCATCTTCACCCTCACCAAAGCTGCTGACTTGATGAGTGGTATCGAGCAGTTCCGTATTTACCCAGCTGGTGCCGTTGTGTTTCAACCCCCATATCTTGCCGGAGCAGAAATCCGAATAAAAATACACGCCCTCAAGAGTAGGGTATGCCTCGCCCCGGTAAACTGAACCGCCGGTGACAGAGCACCCTTGGGTATGTCCGTATTCTGTGACAGGGGATACTAAGCCGGTTTGATCGCACAAGGGATCAAGAAAACAGTCCGAGCCCTCCATGATTTTCCAGCCGTAGTTTTCACCGCCGACGCTGGCGGCAGGTTGGTGGTTGATTTCTTCTGTTGTGTCTTGGCCTACATCGGCAATATAGAGATCTCCACTGTATTGGTCGAAACTAAATCGCCATGGATTTCTAAATCCCAGTGCCCAGATCTCTTCTCGGGCGAGTGGGTCACCGACAAAAGGATTGTCAGCCGGTATGGTGTAGGGTGATCCAGCGTCCGGGTCGATGCGCAGCAGTTTTCCCAGTAGCGATGCCTTGTCTTGTGCGGTGTCTTGCAGGATTGAGCCTGAGCCGCCGTCTCCCAGTGCGATGTAAAGATAACCATCCGGCCCAAACTGGAGTTGTCCGCCAAAATGATCGCCGGGCGGTGCAGGTATGCTCAGCAAAACCAGTTCGGATAAAGGGTCTGCAATATTAGCCTCGGGGGGCGTCGTGTAGCGTGCGACAATGATTTCACCCAATAGGTTTGTGTACTGAACGTAGAAGAAACCATTGGATAAGAAGTCAGGATGGAATGTAGTGCTAAGCAAGCCATTATTACCGCCAATGGATATCAGGTCTGAAATATCCAGAAATGGTGTGGATAGTATTTGGGTGCCATCGTAGATGAGTATTTCGCCAGACTGTTGGGTAATGAACAGTCTGCCTAAACCATCGTCGGCATGGGTCATCGACACTGGTTGGTTCAGGCCGGAAATCAGTGGCTCAAGCCCCAGTGTAATAGCGCTGCTATCGACGATTGTGCTCAGCCGGGCGCCAGCCGCATCTACCTGAATACGGGGAAAATCAAAGCCGTTGCGCGAATCCGCAATACTGATTCCCGTCTCTTGTAATGCAGTCAAGATCTGATTGTTAGTCGCCAACGGTTCTTTTGATCTTAGAACACCCCAAGCCCCTGTGACATGGGGGGCAGCCATAGATGTGCCACTTGCATTTCCATATCCTCCCCCCGGTAGTGAAGATGATATCGAGACACCGGGTGCAAGTATGGATAGCCAGGAAGCACTGTTTGAAAAACTCGCAATGCCGTCTGATTTAGTGGTGGCACCCACGCTGATGGCTGTAGAGATGCAGCCAGGCACCGAAATAGCATTAGAACGCCCTGCATTTCCCGATGAAATGACTGTGGCAATATTGACTGAGCGTAGATTATCGATCGCTGCTTTAGTGGCGGTGTTTGTCGCGTCACACACGCCTTCGTTGGTATAAACAGACCCTCCTAGACTTAGGTTAGCTGCCACAATATTGTAACTGTCACGCTGCGCATAGACTTCATCTAGCGCTTGTATAATGTCTGAAGTATAGGCAACAAGGCAGGGGCTGGGATCAGGCGCGCAGTCATTTGCATCATCTAGGCGAGAAAATACCTGAATGGGAATGAGCTGGCTGTCCTTAGAGACACCGCTGCTCACTCCGTTATTCCCTGCTGCGATGCCTGCAACGTGCGAGCCGTGATAGCATCCATTGATGCCAGAACAGTGAGTTGCTGCCCCGGGGCCTCTTTGCTCGTCCAGCTGGTTCGGGCAAAGACTACTTATGTTGTTGTTTACATTTGTTGTGGAAAAACAAGCCTCATAAACAATCTTTCCAGCAAAAAAAGGATGTGTCGTATCAACACCCGAATCGAGAATTGCAACTGCTTGTCCTGCGCCGGAATAGCCGGCGAGGAATGCTTGGTCGGCACCGATTAAGGGCACGCTAACCGAAAGCGTTGGGCGGAGCACGTGATCTTCTTCTATTACACTAACCTCAGCAAGGCGTGTAAGTTGCTGCAACTCATTGGCATCAACTTCAAGCGCTATATAGGGGATATGCTTAAAGCGTTTGATCTTAGCGGTGTCAAGTCTCGGCAGTTTAGCCAGTACGTTTTGTTGAACTGTTTTAATGGCGTTGCGTTGGGCTTTTCGGGCCTGTTTATCAGCCAGTCCGCCTTCTGGTTTAAATCTTTTTTTGTAGGATGCAGGTTTGCGCAGCCCAACGATGAGTCGGACCGTGCCACGTGCTTCAGCCTTAGATGCTAGTGTAGTGTAATGATGTGATGAAAGTTTATTATCGCTAATCAGTTCACTTTCTTGGTGACTCTCACTTGCATGAACTGATTCTATTGCTGAGTGTGCACTGACTAAAAGAGTAGCTAATGCGATTAGGCTAAGAAACAGATTAGGAATGCGATCTTTTATTTGCATTTCTTTTATGGCTAAGTTCAGTTGTTGGCGGAATTGCCTTCAGGTGTCACGCTAGTAGACGGTATACGCGAAAAGACACGGAAACTGGTGTGGTGGATTTGTTTTTATCTTCGGATGAAAAATACCCTCCAATTTCCTCTCGAACTATCATGAGAAAAAGAAACTGTGGACTCTCTTTCAGGCTAAACATTGGTTTCAATGGTTTGCGATATTTTCCGTAGGGCGCAGTAAGAGCAGAGGTAAAGGTGGCTATTGGAAACGCAGGAAGGAGAGATTTCTTGGGGCTAATAAACAACTTCATAACTTCAACAGCCTGGAGCTGTAGTCCTCAGAATGATAATCCAATCATTCGGATCAGATTCTTTACCTAAAATAGACCCTACGAGCAGAGCGGTAATGCCTGAATATGAGGCCCACATCATTTTCTTCCCCTGCTTTTGTTCATTCGTTGCGATGTAAAACTGCTCTAAAGCATAGGACGCCTCAGTGTTTAAATCAATAATCCACTGAACTTCTCAGTGTCTTGAATTGACTAATATCAGTGGCTTAGCACCCCTATTCTTTTTCCACAGCTGGGGTAAGCTATACTAAATTTCCATGCAGGCCGATAGTTTATAATGTCCTACTTTATGATCCCAAACTGGTAACGATATGATCAAACGCTTTAGCTTTCTGCTGACCTTACTGGCCTGCTGGGTTGCGTCGCCATACTCGCTGGCGACCGATTCACCCTTGATGCCTAAACCGGAACATGGCATGTCGACAGTTCTGATTACCAATTTCATCGATAAATTTCACTACAAGCAAACGCGCCTGGGTGACGAAGAGTCTAAAGCAATTCTGGATCAGTACATAAAGGCGTTGGATCCGAATCGAAGTTTTTTTACCGCCAAGGATATTATCTCTTTCGATAGATTTAAGACGGTGCTTGATGACTCGCTGCACAAAGGGGATCTCACCCCAGCCTTTTCTATGTTTGAGCTGTTCAGTCAACGTCGTATTGAGCGTGCGGAGTATGCCTTGCAGCGTCTAGAACAATCTTTTGATTTTGAGGTTGATGAAGATTATCTGTTTGATCGCCGTGAGGCGCCGTGGGCGAAAGACAAATCTGAACTTGATGAAATCTGGCGTAAGCGAGTAAAAAATGATGTGCTGGCCTTATCTTTGGCTAACAAGACTGAGGAGGAGCTCAAAAAGACGCTGCGTAGCCGCTATGAACGCCTAAAGACTCGTTCCCAGCAATTTCATGCTGAAGATACTTATGAATTCTTTATTAATGCTTATTTGAGACAGATAGAACCGCACACCGCCTATTTTTCTCCGCGCACCTCGGAAAACTTCGATATTAATATGAGTTTATCCCTCGAGGGTATTGGGGCGGTGCTGCAAACCATAGACGAGCATACTGTTGTGAGGCGCATCATCCCAGGTGGCCCCGCTGATCTGAGTGGACAACTGCATGCCGATGATCGCATTGTTGGTGTGGCGCAAGGGCGCGAGGGTGAGCTGACCGATGTTGTCGGCTGGCGTCTTGATGATGTTGTCGATCTTATTCGAGGCCCGAAAGACTCAGTCGTTCAATTGGTGATTTTGTCAAAAGAGAAGGGTTTGTCGGGCCCTAGTGAAACCATCTCTATTGTCCGCAACAAAATTAAACTAGAAGAACAGCAAGCCAAACAGTCCATCATCGAGATCAATGATGAAGATAAACAGCGGCGTATTGGCGTGATTACCATCCCAACTTTTTATATGGACTTTGCTGCGGCGCAACGGGGAGAAACAGATTACCGTAGTACCACGCGAGACACCCACGTGTTGATCGATGAATTGTTGACAGAAAATGTCGACGGTATTGTCATAGACCTAAGAGGCAATGGCGGAGGCTCCCTGGCGGAAGCGGTATCGTTGACAGGCTTGTTTATAAAGTCGGGGCCGGTGGTGCAAGTGCGTGAGAACTCAGGCGAATTGAAAGAATACAGAGACGATGATGACAAGATTGCCTATTCCGGCCCATTAGCTGTGTTGGTCGATCGTTCCAGCGCTTCTGCTTCGGAGATATTCGCGGGTGCGATCCAGGATTACCGGCGTGGAATCATTGTAGGTGAACCGACCTTCGGTAAGGGCACGGTGCAAAACGTAGTTGATTTGAACCGCTACATCGATATCGAAACGACACTGGGACGCTTGAAAGTGACTATGGCCCAGTTTTTTCGCGTAAATGGTGACAGCACACAACACCGTGGCGTGATCCCTGATATAGTTTTTCCCACTGCCGACAATAGTGCCGATGAGGGTGAGCGTTCACTCGAAAACGCATTGCCTTGGGCGCAAATCTCACCGGCGAAATTTAACCCTTACCAAGTTTCGGCGCCGAAGCTTGGTGAGGTTAGGGATCAACACCATGTACGTGTTGAGAAAGACGATGGTTTTAAATTCCTTTTGGCGCAAGCGGATGTCCGTCGCAAAAATAACGACAACAAGAAGGTAAGCTTGCTGAAGAATGTTCGCAAGCACGAGCGTGAGGCACTTGAAGAGGCCCAGCAGGCAAGGATGAACCAGTTTCGTACTTCTGTTGGCCTAAAACCCGTGGAAAATAATGACGACGAAGATATAACGGATGATGGTGATCGTGGCGACGAAGCGTTTGGCGATGCGGTTACTATGATCGAATTAAAAGAAACAGCCGCCATTTTGCTTGAGTTGATAAATTTTCAGCAAGCGGAGCAGCCCAAGCTGATCAGTCAGCGGCTTAAGTAGGAGAGTTAAGCGCTAACTTTGATGTTAGCTCGTTTTATTCATGAGCTTTGGTTTCGGTAGGCTATGGCTGCCGTATATAAACTCATCAGGACATTGTAGGTTTTATTGAGTTGCGGTCCTTTTGCATGTGGAACCACATCCACGATAATGAATCAACCAATGCAGGTCTGCTGCTTGACGGAATAAAATTTGTTACATCCTCAAATTGTTACCATGCATGATATGTAGGGATTGATCCATCCTTTCTGATAATCAGAGTTTTTTTCTGGTAATTCGTGTTGCATATAAACTAACAGAACGCGATACTCCTCATCTGAGGTTCAGCGCCGAACCAAAGCGCTGCACAAACGTCACTTCACTCTACTATTTTTCTATGCGTTTGATCCGAGCCTCCCTGAGCAAAAATCCGCTTACCGGGCCTGCAGGAATGCAAAAACAATGCGTGATTCAATCGAGACCTTTTTAGGAGCGAAGACGATAAATGGATACCATTCTACTACTGAGTATATTTCTGGTTTTTATCACGGCGCTAGTTGGCGGCTATTTGCAGCGTCGTCGTCGGGACAAGGTGCTTGCCGATCTCCAGGATTTTCATGCGGTAACCCGGATGCGCGATAACAGTAAAATCTGGGGGCGCATAGAGGTATACGCAAACGGGCTTGAGCTGTTATACGCCAAGCCCTTTCAGAACCATCGCGGCAACCTGACAACCAGTTACATTATGTTTCGTAACAGCATCGAGCAGGTGCTGGCTATCTACCGTTTTCACACTGAACTGTCACCGGAAAATCAGCAGCGCCGTTGGAAGGAAATTGAACAAACCCGTAATCCCGGGGCATTCCGCATTGCGCTCAGGCACACCGGCAATTTTCTCAACACTTTTCGTGATGCCATCAACGAATCGATGGGTATGCTGCTGACACGCATGAAAGGCACCAGTTCGATGTCAATGCTTCAGAGCCAGGATGAACGTCTAAAAAAATTCGGCACAGAGGCACTTGGCGCAGTAGGTAACGCCTATGATCCGATAATGGAACGACACATCGGCAAACAGGTGGTGGTTGAGTTGCAAACCGGCGCGGATGATAAGGAAGAATACACCGGACTGCTGCGAGAATACTCACAGGCCTGGCTGTCGGTTTTTGATTGCCGTATTAATGAAGAAACCCGTTTGCCACTTGGTGATGAGCTGCGTCTGTCATTACAGCGTGATCTGGATTTCTGGATAAAACTTGAGCGCTCGGAAGACGCACCGAGTGGCCTTAGCCTGTCATTACGCTTAGAAAGTTTTTCCGAACAGGTTATCCGTTGCAAGAAAATTGTAGGAGAAGGTTACTGCTATACACTTAATACGGAAATTCGCAAGGGTGAAACGAGGGAATGGGTTTTGAACGATATTCCTGAAACGCTGCTTGCCGTGGTTAACCGGGACAGCTTGCCTGTCGAGGGTATGCTCATTGCACCAGAGCGCAGAGCCGGTGAGAAGATGGTAACGCAAGATATTGAACAGCATCTGCCCGATTTATTCCTGGTGATGGAGTCTGAGCGCCAGGTGGATGTTTTTTTGCCGCGTACCTCTGCCGTCCTTCGTCATGCCAGCAGCCCTGTCAGGGTCGAGTATTAACACACTCTGTTTGTACTTGTGGTCAGCGTTAGCCATGTTTCTTTTATTTCATCCCTAGATCACCCAATCAAACTCAAGCAGGGCGTCATTACAGCGATGGCGGCATGAGTGTAAGTTTGCCACGCACAGATGTAGTCCTTATTAGTGACTCATTTTATAATTTTCGTCCGATTGCTCAAACTCATTGCGCATGCGGAAGAAAAAGCAATAAGATAGATAGGAATCAATGCCTCACTTCTGACTTCAATCTAAAAATCGAATGAAGGCGACGGAGGGATAAATCACCCCGTTTCAAGCCCAGGGGTATTGCTAATGAGTTGCCCGGGAATCTTTTGGATTTTCATCGCAACAACTATTTACCACGTGGCAAGCCACGGGGAATTACACCCTCAGAGATTATATTTTGACCAGTTTTCACCATCGTATAAATAATAATCCCTCCATCCCTTTTTGGGTCACCCCAATTCTCAAGGGGCGTTGAGAGCCTTGAGGGAGAGCGTTTATGGGAAAGTAGTGAGATTAAGCCAATGAGTTTTATCCATGAAGCCGCGATTTTCTTAGGGGCTGCGATTATCGCGGTGACCATCTTTAGTAAACTCGGGTTTGGCTCTGTGCTGGGCTATCTAGTCGCCGGCGTGGTGATCGGACCATGGTGCTTTGGCTTGATTACCGGCGTCGACAACATTCTGCATTTTGCGGAGCTGGGCGTGGTGTTACTGCTCTTCCTCATCGGACTTGAACTGCAACCCTCGCGCTTGTGGGTATTGCGGCGCTCCATCTTCGGTATGGGTCTGGCTCAAGTGCTGGTCACAGGGGTGCTGCTCACTATCGTCGCAATCGCCCTGGGTTTATCAATCCCGACCGCCATAATTGTCGGTCTCGGCTTGTCGCTCTCTTCCACAGCATTTGTCCTGCAAATGCTGGCAGAGAAAAAGCAACTCAATACAGTGCACGGTCGCGCATCCTTTGCCATCTTGCTGTTTCAAGACATCGCCGTTATCCCCTTGCTTGCTTTGCTACCACTATTGAGCGTGACCGATACGCCCACCAACGACACTGGTGTTACTCAAATGGTCCTCACCGGTGTGCTTGCTATCATTGTGCTCGTGGTCGGTGGGCATTATTTATTACGTCCGGTCTTCCGGCTGATTGCCTCCTCCGGCAGCCACGAAATTTTCACTGCCACAAGTCTTATGGTCGTCATTGGTTCTACTCTACTAATGGAAATGGCGGGCCTGTCCATGGCATTAGGGGCCTTCATCGCGGGGGTGCTGCTGGCCGACTCAGAGTATCGTCACGAAATCGAAGTGAATATAGAACCCTTCAAAGGGTTATTGCTGGGTTTGTTTTTTATTGCCGTGGGCATGTCGGTCAATCTTGGTCTATTGGCATCACAACCGCTCACGATTCTTGGCCTGGTGGTGGGTTTGATGGCGATAAAATTTATCGTGCTCTATGGGCTTGCTCGCATCTTCCAGCTCCCGCCTCGTTGTTCGCGCAGTCTGGCCTTCGTGCTACCCCAAGGCGGTGAGTTTGCCTTTGTGTTATTCACAGCGGCCATAGGCTATCAGGTGTTAGAGCAGGCTTTGGCCGACGTCCTGATTCTGGTCGTCAGCTTATCGATGGCGATTACACCTCTATTGTTTGTCTTAAATGAAAAAGTGCTCAAGCCCTGGTTGGATGGTCGTACTCGTCCTGTTTTTGATCGTATCGACGAGCCTGGCGCCCCTATCATCATCGCCGGCTTCGGGCGTGTAGGGCAAATCATCGGCCGCATACTGCGAGTAAAACATATTCCCTTCACCGCCATGGAGATCAGCGCTAAACAGGTGGACTTCGTGCGCAAATACGGTGGCAAGATATATTATGGAGATGCCTCGCGTATTGACTTGTTGCGTGCCGCCGATGCCGGGCAGGCCAAAATATTTGTGCTCGCCATAGATGATGAGCAGGCTTCATTGCGGACTGCAGAAGTGGTGAAGACCCATTTCCCCAATTTGGAAATCATCGCGCGGGCACGCAATCGCCATCACGCTCACCTGTTAAGGGACTTAGGAGTGAAAATAATCTTCCGCGAGACATTTCTATCCAGCCTAAATCTGGCTGAAGAAGTTCTGTGTGGTCTAGGTATGCCAAGGCCCGAAGTGGTTGAAACTATTGAAAAATTCAAAGCTCATGATGAAACCGCATTGATGAAACAACACGCCGTTCATCATGATGAAACCGAATACATCCAGAGTGTAAAGGACGCTGCGGAAGAGCTCCAAGAGCTTTTCGAAGCGGACATAGAAGCAGAGGGCGGCGAGGATATAAAACAAAATTAATTATTTTTCTATCACCGTGAAATCGGCAGCCCGTTCAGTTGCGCGTCGAATAAAACCATCTATCTATTAGATCTAAGCTACTGTAGCTGATAGCGATTCAAAATCAACGCGACGATCGGGCAAATCTATAAGGAGTGGCGAAAAGGTGGGCAATACTTCGAATTAAGGGTGAAAATGGTGTTTATAGTTTCTATACTGATTTTGGGAGTTATATGTAATTTCTAAAGCATTATCGCATTGGTATCAACTCAGGCTATTCTCCTTTTCCCTGAGCTGGGGCTTTTGCGATAGACTCGGGGCAAGGGGGGAGGGTCTGTGCTAACCTACAAATTCAGCATAAGAGCTACGATGTTTAGAAGTCTTCTGCTGGTAGGTTTGATCCTGTTCCTCATCGCAATTACCAGTTTCGCTGCAACAACAGCGGAAAAGCCCACAGATAAGGTCTATATCGTGGGCATTGTTCCCCAATTTGATTCCAGGCAGTTGTTCGGGGTCTGGCGACCGATTCTAGATGCCGTCGAGCAACGCACGGGGCTGCGTTTTAAAATTCGTGGCGCCCCTTCGATTCCTGCCTTCGAGAAAGAGTTTGCTGAGGGGGTTTTTGACTTTGCATATATGAACCCCTATCACATGGTGGTTGCCCACAATCGGCAACAGTATCTTCCGCTGGTGCGGGATCACAGCAAGCCGCTTTATGGAATTCTTGTCGTCCAGAAGGGTAGTCCCATCACCCAAGTGGAGGAACTGGATGGCAAGACGGTCGCGTTTCCCTCGCCCAATGCACTTGGGGCTTCCCTGTTGATGCGGGTCGAGCTCAAGGAGTCGCACGGAATCAACGTAAAGCCCCGCTATGTTATGACTCATAGTTCCGTCTATTTAAACGTTGCCTTAGGAGAAACGCAGGCCGGTGGTGGCGTACAAAACACCTTGCATCAACAACCTCAGAAGATACAAGACAAGTTACGGATACTCTACGAAACCCGCAGGCTCCCTCCTCATCCGTTTACGGCGCATCCTAGGGTGCCGGAAGAGATACGGCAAAAGGTACAGCAGGCCTTGTTGGAGATCGGCCAATCAGGGCGCGCTAAGGCGCTATTGGCAATGGTGCCAATGGCCAAGATTGGACCTGCGAGCCTCGATGATTACCGCCCATTGGAAGACCTGGATCTCGATGCCTATTATGAGGAGGAGTAGCCAGCCGTGATTGGATTGCGCCTGAAGCTGCTACTGCCCGTGATTGTGGTCTATGCCCTGCTAGCGGCAAGTATCCACTTTGCCTGGGGCCCAAACATGCTCCAGCAGAAGCGCGCTCATATTCTTGAGCGCGAGACTACAGTGCTGAAATCACTCAATCCCGGTGTGATCCACATGTTGTTGGCAAGGGATTTCGCGGCCTTGTACAGCACGCTTGATATGCAGTTGGAACTCAACCAGAATCACCGTTGGATAAGCATCGAACTTATTAACCCACAAGGGAAACGACTCTACCCGCTGTCCGATAACGAAGCAGCGGTAGGGGACAGCGCCGCTCACCTTACTATTACCAACAGACTCGATCTGGAAGGCGAATTTCTCGGAACCATCAACCTGAGATTGAATATCACGTCTGAATTGGAGCTCGAGCGGCAACGGATTGAGAATTTGGAGTGGTTGACGTTGATCTTTTTTGGACTGTTGATGTCAGGTGGGGCACTGATACAAAACATCTTGATCTGCAAACCGCTGATACGACTCACAAGTGCTGCGTCGCGCATGGCCAATGGTGATTTTGACACGAACTTGCCGCGCCCCAGTAGGGATGAGATCGGCCAGCTGATTCACTCCTTTACGGACATGCGGTGCGACCTGCGCCGAGATACCCAGCGCCGAGAACAGGCGGAAGCTGATCTGCGTCATGCGAATGAAACGCTGGAGCAGCGCGTTATGGAGCGTACCCAGGCTCTTAGATCCGTCAATGAAAAACTCAACCAAGAAATAGTTGAACATCAAGAGGCACGCGAAAGGTTACGTTTAACGGCCACGGTGTTTGAAAACACAAGCGATGCCATCGTCATCACCGACGGCGATGCAAAAATCGTCGAGGTTAACCCCGCTTTCTGCACGATCATGGGTTACGAAAAACACGAGGTGATCGGCAACAATCCGAAAGCATTCAAGTCGTCCCGGCATGATCGCGCCTTTTATGAGGCAATGTGGAATTCAATAACGACCCAAGGTCATTGGCAGGGTGAAATATGGGATCAACGTAAAGACGGCAAGGCTTTCCCTAAGCGACTGACGATCAATACCGTATTTGGTAAGGATGGAGTAGCAGACTATTATGTGGGAATCTTCAGCGACATCAGTGATATCAAGAAAGCCGCACAGCAACTCGAAGATCTCGCTTATTTTGACCCATTGACAGGCTGTCCAAACCGTTTCTCTTTTAGGGAACGGCTGAACCATGAACTGACAATCGCAAAAAGAACCAAACAGAAACTGGCCCTTTTGTTTGTCGACCTTGACCGATTTAAAGATGTTAATGATACCTTTGGTCATCAGGCTGGCGATCTGTTGTTGAAACAAGTAGCGCAGCGTCTTGGCTCATGTGTACGCGAGGAAGATACGATTGCGCGCATGGGTGGGGATGAATTCACCATTATCGTCAATCGCGTCGACCAAGGAAGGTCGCTGGAAAGAATTGCGCAAGAGATCATTGACCGAATACAAGAGTCCGTTATCTTCGAGGAGCACGACATCTATATCGGGGCGAGTGTCGGTATCGCTATCTATCCGGATGATGGTGAGGAGGCTGACATATTGCTGAAAAATGCGGACATGGCTATGTATCGTGCTAAACAACTTCGACAGGGAGGCTTCGCCTATTTTCACCCGGACATGAACGCCGCCGTGGAGAAAAGAAGATACCTTGAAGGCATGATCAGAAAAGGACTAACGCATGATGAATTTGTTGTCCATTATCAGCCTAAGGTGAATATCCGCAGTGGCAGGATTTGTGCAATGGAGGCGCTTGTCCGCTGGCGCCAGAATGATCAGGCGCTAATGCCGCCTGATGATTTTATCCCGTTTGCTGAGGAAACCGGTCTCATCATGTCACTGGGAAACTGGATCCTAAAGACGGCATGCGAGGAAGCAAAATCCTGGGTTGATTTAGGCCATGACGACGTACGGGTGGCGGTAAATTTGTCGGCCATTCAATTTGAAAAAAAGGATCTGCTCGACAATATCAGGCAGGCTCTGGAAGAAACCGGTTTGAGCCCAAACAATCTGGAACTGGAGATCACTGAAAGCGCCGTTCTGGACAACATCGACCGAGCGCTCATGCTTCTTACTGAGTTGAGCCGTATGGGTATCGCTATCTCAATAGATGATTTTGGTACCGGCTATTCCTCACTTTATTACCTCAAGCGTCTCCCGATCCAGACCATCAAAATAGACAAATCATTTATTCGCGACATCCATACGGACACCAATGATGCCGCCATCGTCTCGGCCATCATCTCCATGGCCCGTGACCTCAATATGAAAGTGCTGGCGGAGGGCGTGGAAACAGCAGACCAGCTGACCTTTTTGAGGGGTAAGCTATGCACAGAAATGCAGGGCCATATCTTCAGTCCCGCTTTGCCGTTAAGGGAGGCCGTTTCTTTTCTGGAAGGGAAGATGCTTTCGCTAGCAGAGTAAAGAGGGAATTGCAGCCATTGTGGGAATCTGGCTACGGTATTCGGTTGAATTCATCACGTGCCGTCAGCGGCTTTGAGCTGATCAAATAGATTCAGGAATATATTGAGTAATTTAAGACGCTATTGGACGGGCAATAAAAAAGCCGTCCTAGGACGGCTTTAAACTTGAAGTTGGTGGAGGCGGCGGGAATTGAACCCGCGTCCGCAAATCCTCTGCCTTCGGCTCTACATGCTTATCCCAGTCTATTAATTTAGCTGCTGGCTACCCGACGGGCAGGGAAAACCAACAGCGAGTCTAGTTAGGTTTTAGCGAATCCGTCCCAGACATACTTCATCGCGAGCTTGTATGAGTCGACCCCGGTTTACCAAGCGTACAAGCACACATTGGGCCGAGGGCACCCTACTGGGTATTAAGCAGCGAGTGCGTAGTTGTCTTCGTTGGCAACTATAAGTTTTGCAGATGGATTTACGAGGTATCCTGCACCTCGGCATGCACCTCAGGTTTCGCGATCCACGTCGAATCCAGATCGCCCCCCTTTGGTTCAGTAGTGAGACATTCTATCTGAGAACTAAGTTCCCGGCCAGTTTGTTTTTGTGCCGAGCTGCCATGCTGGGGTCACCATTTTCAGCCATAATAAAACGTGATGATGGATTGTTTTGTTCCCATGGAAGAGTGGTGATTTATGAAACGCAAGCTGCCGAGCATGCTGGAAAAACTGACCGAAATTGCAACTGACGTGCGCTGGATATGGAGCCATGCCGGTGATGCCTTATGGCGTGCGATGGATCCTGAGACCTGGTTGCAGACCCGTAATCCTTACGTGGTGCTGCAAAATCTGTCGCAACAGCGGCTGGAGGAGTTGGCCAAGGATAAGGGTTTTATCGAGCGTTTGCAGAAACTTGTGAGCGCGCGGGAGGCCTATTGCGCCGAGTCTGGCTGGTATGGCGAGACCTATCCCGATGCCGGGTTGAAAGGGGTGGCCTATTTCAGTATGGAGTTCGGCCTAGGGGAGGCGCTGCCCTTGTACGCCGGTGGACTTGGCATCCTAGCGGGAGATTATCTCAAAGCGGTGAGCGATCTGGGGGTGCCGGTGGTAGGGATTGGGCTGCTTTATCAGGAGGGCTATTTTCGCCAGACCTTGGACGACGCCGGTTGGCAGCAGGATGTCTACCCCTATAACGATCCCACTAGCTTGCCAGTTACGCCGGTGGATTCTGACTCCGGCGCCTGGCTGACGCTGAATGCGGCCCTACCGGGGCGTACGGTCCGGTTTCGGGTGTGGCAGGCCAAGGTGGGGCGGGTCAGTCTGTATCTACTCGACAGCAATGATCCACTCAATAGTCCAGCCGATCGTGGTATTACCACCAAACTCTATGGTGGCGGCAAGGAGATGCGCTTGGTGCAGGAAATCGCCCTGGGTGTGTGTGGCTGGCGTCTGATCGAGGCCTTGGGCTTGGAGGTTGATGTTTGTCACCTGAATGAAGGCCATGCCGCCTTTGTTACGCTGGAGCGGGCTCATGCTTTTATGCGAAAGCATCAGATTGATTTTTGGCAGGCCTTGTGGGCAACCCGGGCCGGTAATGTTTTTACCACGCATACCCCGGTACCCGCCGGTTTCGATACCTTTGAACGTGATCTGTTGCTGAAATATGGCCAGGTCTTTGCCGATCAGGTGGGGGTCGATGCACAAGCTATCGGTGCCCTGGGGCGAATCAATTCCAGTGATCATGGCTTGCCTTTTAATATGGCCTATCTGGCCATGCGCAGTTGTGCCCGCACCAATGGTGTTAGTGAGCTGCATGGTAAGGTCAGTCGTGAGATTTTTCAGAGCTTGTTTCCGCGTTGGCCGGAGCATGAGGTTCCAGTGACGCATGTTACCAACGGAGTGCATGTACCCTCATGGGATTCCGCCTGGGCGGATGAGATTTGGACCCGGGCCGGTGGCAAAAAGCGCTGGCTGGGTAGTCATGAAAATCTGACTGCGGCGATTGATGAGCTAACAGACGAGACGCTATGGAATTTCCGCGGTCAGGAACGGGCCGACTTGGTTAGCTATGCACGCAGGCGGCTGGCGCGACAGTTGAGTCAGCGTGGGGAATCTCAGATTCAGATCGCTCAGTGTCAGGACGTGCTTGATCCGAATGTCTTGACGCTGGGATTTGCCCGTCGTTTTGCCGAATACAAACGCCCCAATCTGTTGTTGCACGACCAGGAACGCCTAGTGCGGTTATTGACCGATAGCCAGCGTCCGGTGCAGGTGATTGTGGCCGGCAAGGCCCATCCGCAAGACAAAACCGGCAAAGAAATTGTTCAACAATGGGCGCGTTTTGTTCAGCGTCCGGAAGTGCGAGCCCATGCGGTGTTTCTTGAAGATTATGATATCTCACTGGCGCAGGAGCTGGTGCAGGGGGTCGACGTGTGGATCAATACACCGCGACGTCCCTGGGAGGCCTGTGGTACCAGCGGTATGAAAGTGCTGGTAAATGGCGGTTTGAATCTTTCAGAATTGGATGGCTGGTGGGCTGAGGCCTATAGCCCTGAAGTTGGCTGGGCGCTGGGCAATAGCGAACCGGGCCATGATGCCAGTTGGGATGCACATGAGGCGGAACAACTCTATCACTTGCTGGAAGAGCAGGTAGTGCCCGAATTTTATAATCGTGATGAACACGGTATTCCCAGCCAGTGGGTCCAGCGCATGCGTGCCAGCATGAGTCGGTTGACACCTCAATTCAGTACCAATCGGATGGTGCAGGAATATGTGGAACAACTCTATCTGCCCGCGGCGCGAGATTATAGTCAACGTAGTGAACAAGATGGCAGCTTGGCGCAGTCATTAATGCAGTGGCAGCAATCACTACAGCATCATTGGTATGAACTACGTTGGGGTAATCTTAATGTGCAGCCGGCAGAGCAGGGCTGGCATTTCTCAGTACAGGTTTACCTGGGTGAGATCGCACCTGATTCAGTCCAGGTGCAGCTCTATACCGACGGTGAAAATGCTCAGCTTGAAGTGATGAAACCAATGGAGGTGATTCCAGGCTCTCTCAACGGCTATTGTTATCAGGCCGAGGTTAAGACTGACCGGCCCCACGCTGAATTCACACCCAGGATTGTCCCTTTCCATTCCTCAGCTAAAGTGCCGACAGAGGCCAACATGATTCTGTGGTGGTCTGCGTAGTTTCTTGTAATAAAGATCGAGAATATACAAAAAATTAGTTTGGTAAGCCCATTCGCTTCAATAATGGCGTAAATACCTTGGTGCCCGCCCAGCCGCCGATCACAGATATGACAAAGGCGCTTAAAGGGTTAAGCGCAACACCCCCAGCGATTGCATCGATACCGACAAATATCGCGGCCCAATACAAGACAAAACCGGTGAGCAAGCCGATGGCGATGCGCCACCACTTGGCAGTTTTTTCTATCGCAAATGCAAGCAGGCCACCGGCTGAGCCACCAAGAGCAGAAGCCATCAATAACAGCACAGGCCAGGTGACTGTCAGTGGTACTTGCACACTTAGTAAGTTCGGTGAAGCTGCAGCCAGCACCACCTCTCCCACGGCGGTGGGTTTGAAGCTTGCGCGGCCTTCGGCACTACCAGCGGCAATGGTGAACTCTTTGACATCGAGCTGGCCATCACCTTTTTCAATCGTGAGCGACACATCACGTGCTTCATCTGTGGCCAAGGGTATGCCAGCGCTGCTCATTAAACGCACCACCACCTCGGAGGTCGCGAGCAAGGAAATTTGCGGCGGACTGGCTTTGGCCGCCATTTTGGTAATGGGTGCCCCAAACTTTACAGAGAGGGTTTCAGGGCCGATCAGTTTCGCTGCCGGGAGTGCACCCAGGTATTCCACCGCAACTTCGCCGGGATGATCGGATACCAATGTTGCGCTGCCGCTAAACTCACCTTTTGCAATCAATACCTCGGCGGGTTCCATTGATCCATCGCTGTGATGCAGGCGCAGCTTGATATCCTCAGTGGCAATCGCTGCGTCACCACTCAATAAGCCGTAAACCGTGGCGCTGTCTTTACCATCGGCCAGTAGTTTTCTTTGTGGTGTAATGCGTAACTCCACTTGCGGCACGATACCCAGCCTAGCAGCCAGCAGATCTTCGATGCTGACTTCACCATCACCTGATGTCCCACGCTCAGTTGGTGGGTCCATGGCATTAAGTACAATCGCCGCCTCAAACAGTTCTTTGTCTTTTGCCTGTATCTTCCAAATACCCGCTTCGTTTACTGGCAACGAGATGGTTTTGCTGTGCTCGCCCGGCTGCATCACCAGTGTCTGGCTTGTTATTTGGCCTCCCGGCGATATTATGTCTAATGTTAAGTCCCAGCGTTTGGATGAATCCGCTGGCTGATTGTCAGGATCCACTAGCTGCACATCAAGCTGAGTTTGCGAACCCGTCCAGACGCTACTCTTATCGGCAGAGATAGCGATCTTCGCCGGTCCGCCCGCATGCGCAGAAACACATAAAAACATGCTCACCAGCATGAGGAAGATTGAGGCGCACAGCTGACCTTGACAGCATAACTGCCCTGAGACTTCGCATTGATTTAATCCAAATGTTTTCATTACTCCAATCCATAATAGACAAAGCCAGCCCAATAGTAAGGCTGGCTGTATGCATCCTGGCGTTGCATCATGCGTAGCTGCGCCTGACGCAGTGCGTCATAGGTATTGTTACCAAGTTTCAGTTGGCCGTAGAAGTCTGTCATCAACAGCGCCGTGGCTTGATCATCGACCTTCCATAAGGTGGCCGCCACTGCAGGTATGCCGACCAACAACAGCGTATGTGCGGCACTGGAAAGCGGACCGCTAGCGGATATGCTATTGTTGCCATCTTGCCAGGTGATGCGGGCAAGCTCCGGGTCAACCGCCGTCTGGCAGGCCGATAATGCAACAAAACGAGTTGTCTCGTTGGGCGCTAGATCGAATAGCTCTTCCATGCCCACCGTGCCAGTTTCACCTGGTGCCAAGAGAATTTGCGCCTCTCCAGCCAACAGCCGTGCATGGGCAGCGACGTGCACGATCTCATGTTTACCCCAATGCGCGTTGAAGTTGTTTTTGCTTGCTTGGTCCGCAACAAAGACCAGGCTGCTGGGAAACAGACGTTTGATCTCCTGCACCTCAAGTGCGGCAAAAGGCAGCGCAGATTTTACATCGCCAAGATCTGGGTTGCCAAAGGCAACGATGTCGAGGTTATCAGGCCGAAGCGTTGCATCACTCAAGGCAAAACTGCGATCGGCATACGTATGGCTGGACAGATACATGATCCGTTTTGACTGCTGTAAGAACTGAGTAGCCCCGTCAGTCTGTTGACGAATAAGTGCTTCAAAGGGTAGATAGTTGAGCCATTTCACCGGCAATATCGCCAAGGTCTGGATATTGACCAAACGATCTTCGATGGGGCCAATTAACACCTGGTATAACTCTGCTAGTTTTTTCCCCAGTGCATCATCACTCATTGATGACAGATTAAAGGGTTTGTCTTTGTTCCTACCGATTTGAATAATCGCACTGGCCACCTTATCAGCCAGTTCATCGCCTGATATCGCAAGCTTTTCTACGACCACTTCAGCATCTTTTTTGACCACGAAGATATAAAGTGACTCTGCTGTGGCGAAGTAAGTCAGGATGGCAAGGTCATTAGGAAAAGCATCGCTGTGACGAAAGCTGCGTGTATTTGGCACTACATCCAGCGTATTCTTAATGCCACGATGGCGTTGACTTAATTTAAATACAACTTTGTTTGCTTCAAGCTCGTTACGCGCCAGGGTTTCGCTAAGTCGTTTTTGCACCGCCGGGTCTTGTGCGGTTAGGAT
>CALZIQ010000064.1 GCA_945787735.1 uncultured Chromatiaceae bacterium
AAAATGATTGCCTTCATTCCATCTCCACACACTCGCTGCCCAAGACACAGACCGAAAGCGGTTTTTATCTATTATTAACTCAAGCGCACGAGTATAACGAAACCAGCATCAAGCACCAAAACAGGGGGACTAAATTACATGATTAATTTCAACGAGCAGATAGATGCAAGGCGTGGGCACGTGAGAAAGCGCGGTCTACTTTTTAGTAAATGAGCATTTTGAACACGCCAACAATGCCGCAGACGCTGCTTTAGGGAATTAATCCACCGGCAAAGCCCAGCGCGGGATCACTTGCATTGCACCGCGCAACTCCGCCTCATATTTTTTGTATTCCGGCATCAAAGTCGCCACCAGCTGCCAATAGCGGGGCGAATGATTCATATGCCGAGTGTGACAAAGCTCGTGAGTCATTAAATAACGCACGGCTCCAGGTGAGACAAACAACAGGGCACGGTTGAGATTGATATTGCGGCGCGAGGAACAACTGCCCCAACGGCTCTTCTGTGCCCGGATCGTGACCCGATTGAACGCCAACCCAATCTCGGCACTGACTTCCTCCAGCCAGGGAGGCAACACCTGCTTGGCACGCTGTTGCAACCAGGCCTGCAGCACTTTACCGGCATGCGGCTCATCCGGGCCCATCAACTTCAAATGATAATCACCCAGATCGACAACGCGGCTGCGCAGACCTTGGTGATACTCAACTCGCCACTGCTCATCAATGGCAGGGAAACGAACCATCTCGGGCAACAGCGGTTCGGCCACATACTGAGTGGCCATGCTGTCGAGATGGCGTTGCAACCACTGATGATGCTCGGCAACAAAGGCCGGCACCTTGTTGAGATTGAAACGCTTCGGCACTACCACTTCGACCTTACCCGGCGGCAACACTTTCAGCTGCAGCCGTTTGGCACGGGCGCTGACACGAATAGAGTAGGGGGGCAGGACAGACATGACGCCATTGTCGCCAAAAGCACTATGCAACTCAATCCGGTATCATTGCCCCACTCGAAAAAGTGAACTGGAAGCACCATGTCTCGTACTCCACACGTCGTTTACATCGCCGGCCCCGAAGTCAATGAATCTCAAGCCCAAAGCCTGGCACAACAACAGGGCTTGCTAGCCCCTGTACTGTTGAAACGGCGCGGTACGACCCTGGGCTGGATCGCTGCATGCAACCAAGCATCCAGCATTGATGCCAAAGCCGCCGCCCAAGCTTGGCGCAACTCGGATGCCTACGCCCTGCCTGGTTTTGTGCGCGACAAACTCGATTCACATCATGGCCACATCGACCAGTCGCTGACACTGATGGCACAAGTGGCCGAAGGCACCGAGGTGGCTGAACTGTTCGAGCAACCACCCTATATTGAACGCACTACGCCCCAGTTCGAAATGCTGTCCAGTTTTCAGGATGAAGGCGATGACCAGGAAATTGAGACCATTGAATATGACGCTGTCGACAGTGATGAGGTAGTAGGCGAAAACCTGTGGTGTAAGGCCTCATGGTTGTCATTCGAAGATGACGACTCCTCGTTGAGATTCCGGTTCTCATTCGGCATGGTGGGTTATGAAGACGTAGCCGCCGACCTCACTCGTCAGCACTATGCTGCCCAACTGACCGAAGCCATCTTTCCCGAATCGAGCATCATCAGCAGCAACCCGAAACTGGAAGACTTCATGCAGCAGGTATTAGGTACGGAAAAAATCGCCTATGTCGAACGTATCGTTTATTTCAATTCGCCCAACGGCGGGGCACAGTTTCATCAGGATGTGGAGCGCGGCCACCTCGGCGTAGTCTTCGCCCAGGTACACGGCCGTACCGGCTGGCTAGCCTGCTCCAAGACGCAGTTGATGGATGAGATAGTGTCGTTTGTGAATGATCCCGCCAATGTAGCCGCACTTGCTGCGCTTTTGCCTGATGAATCCATGGCTCAAGCATTGAGTCAGAAAAGCAAAGAGCGGCAACAGCTCAACAGCTGGATGGACAATCGCGACAACGAACCGCTGGAGTTATTAATTAACCGCTGCCCCGAGTTTTACCGTCACCTGATTGAACAGGGGTATGGCTATATCCTTAATCCCGGCGATATCATCCTGCTGCCACAAAAAAGCATCGACGACTGCGCCTGGCATACCGTATTTTGCCTAGACGACTTTCCCGGCGAGTCGCTCTCGTTTGCGGTAAGGGCGATAGACGACTAGCTTGCTTCAAAAACTACAAACTCCGTTTTCCGGGCTATGCTTAGCAAAAGCATAACCAACCACAAAGGGGAGACACAACGATGAAGCATCCCATCATCGCCGATAACAAGCCGGTCAAAGTCACGCTTTCAAAAGGCCAGGAATACCACTTCTGCACTTGCGGCCGCTCACGCAGCCAACCCTTTTGTGATGGTTCCCACACGGGCACCGAGTTTACCCCGCGGGTCATCGTCTCGGACCAAGATGGCGAAGCCTGGCTCTGCGCCTGCAAACATACGGGCAATACTCCGTTTTGCGATGGCACCCACAAACAGTTTTCAGCTGACCAGGTCGGCAAAGAAGGGCCTGGCATCAAAAGCAGCGAAGACCTGATGCCAACGCCTCATGCAACGGACCAAGAACCCAACGTGGAATTGATTCACCAAATGGCCAAGGATGGCCTTGCCACGCTCGGTCAGCACGGCCCCGTGGCAGCAATGGGGGTGCCACGCAATCAACTGCCCAACTGGGATGATCTCCAGATCATGGTGGCTCAACTCGCCACCAAACCCTTAATGGAAGATGCCGAAGTAGGCACCGAACTGGTGATTGGTCCTGAAAGCAAAAAACCGCTCGAACTCAAAATTCCCTTATTCGTGTCCGACATGAGTTTCGGTGCACTCTCGGAAGAAGCCAAGATCGCTCTGGCTAAAGGTGCGGAACTGGCCGGCACGGGCATCTGTTCCGGAGAAGGTGGAATGCTGCCGGAAGAGCAGCAGGCCAACAGCCGCTATTTTTATGAACTGGCCAGCGCCCGATTTGGTTACCGCGAAGAGCTGCTCACCCGAGTACAGGCCTTTCATTTCAAGGGTGGCCAGGGCGCCAAGACCGGCACTGGCGGCCACCTGCCGGCCACAAAAAATGTCGGTAAGATTTCTAAAGTGCGCGGTTTACCTGAAGGCACAGCGGCCATCTCTCCCCCCACCTTTTCTGATCTGGACACGCCCAAGGATTTCAAAAAATTCGCCGACCGGGTGCGCGAAGTCACCGGCGGCATCCCTGTCGGCTTCAAACTTAGCGCCAATCATATCGAACGGGACATCGAGTTCGCGCTACAGGCCAGCGCCGATTACATCATTCTCGACGGCAGAGGCGGTGGCACCGGCGCAGCACCGCTGCTATTCCGAGATCACATCAGCGTGCCCACCATTCCGGCCCTGGCCCGCGCGCGCCATTACCTGGACAATTACGGCGCCAGCGGCAAGGTCAGCCTGATCATCACCGGTGGCCTGCGGCTGCCAAGTGATTTCATCAAGGCAATGGCATTGGGGGCCGATGGCATCGCCATCGCCAACAGCGCCATGCAATCCATCGGTTGTGTAGCCGCAAGAATCTGTCATACCAATAACTGCCCGGCGGGCATTGCCACTCAAAAAGCCGAATTACGTCAAAAACTAAATATAGATGCTGCGGCACAACGACTGGCCAACTTTTTTAACGCATCAACCGCGTTGATGCAGGTGATGGCTCGGGCCTGTGGCCATGATCATCTAAATAAACTTTGCAAGGATGATCTCGCCACTTTTGATTCGCTGATGGCGCAGCTCTCGGGGGTTGAATATGCGGGATACGATTCGCAAAGATAAGACCGAGTATTGCCAGCGCGGCGAGTCAAAATAAAATGTGCTGCACACCGCATCACAACTGCGCATGATTGCGGCCAAGTTATGTAGTTTAGTGACACCTTGCAACAAAACTGATAGATCGGGCTGATGCAGTGTCAGGGTCTACTTCAATTTTTCGTAGCGCTCAGAAACCTAAACTAGGAAGAAAACAATCCCGCAGACTCAAGCATAGCTTTTTTGATTAAGAGGTTTGTTTGGCGGCAAAGTGAACCCGTCTTTGTCAGTATTTTCGTGATGATAATCCGCCTCCTCACGCAGCAACAGCGAGGTAGTTGCGAGGCACAACGGCTAACTCGACACGCACGCCTCCCAACTTGAGATAAGGACCCAGCAAATCGAAATTGAGCATGGCCTGATTGCCACCTGTATTCACTATGAATACTTCGTTCTATATCGTTGCCATTCACCAGAATAGCGACGGATTGACTAAAGGAGCCTCTCCTCTGATTAATTATGAACGGTTGCTATGCGGCCAAAATCTCCAGCTCCTGCGTTGCAAATCTTGGCAATAGTCTGGCTATTACCTGCGATTTGCGCCTTGAATCTAAAAATTTTGACTCACACATCATTCCACCCATAGTTAATCAGAGGCTCCTAAAGACTAAATAATGACATTTGAATTGCGTTGCTGATTCAGCACAAAACTATCTGCCCAATAAAATTCAGCAACTGTCATTATAGGCCGATTGCTGAATTGATGATGCCATGCGTTGTGCTAGTTATAAATTTGAACCGCTACACATCAATGCAGCGAAGAGAAACTCAAGAAGTTAAAATTACTTTCCTTGCTGCCTCTTGTTTGCAGCACTTACCGACAGATAGGGAGGATAAAACATGGCAGCATTAACATCCTGATTTAGCTCATCTGCTTCAATGATGATACTGCGCTTACGATCCTGCTTTTTAGCCTTTCTGGAAACGATCAGTGTGTTAGAAAAACCTGAATAATTATACGAGTCTTTCATATCTGCTCCCCGCTTGCTTATCAATGAATACGTATTTTTACAACCAAGAAATATAAAAAACTGTAAATAATAATCACGTGAAAAGACTATAGCAGCAAAAAAAAATATGAAAACCAATATATTTTTAGTTTTTTTCCGAAAAAGCCATGACTCCTGACACATCAATAGCTTAGGAGATTTATTTAATATAGTAAAAATTTCTAATGGCGTTGCTGGCGGCGTTTAGAAGCCTTATTGATAATCAATCGATCGATAGTATAAGAAGGATCAAAAACGGGAATACCTTTCAAACCTGACTCGCGATAATCTTTTAACAGAGCAGCCTTTGCGACGTCGGCCTCCACACCAAGCACTTGTATCAAACAGTCATGCAACAGATCAAACAAGCGACTCAGGGAAATCTTATGTGTTTGTCCGGTCGTCGCATATAGCCACTCACTCAAAGACATAAAGCGTTTGAAAGGGTCTTCTGCAAGAATCAGTGCCCGACTATATTTAAAGCGACCAGAGTTCATGACCATATCCCAATAACGAGCGAAGCGACTGAGGTTTTGCATGACTGAAAAGTCAATCACATTATTACTAAGTATATTGTAGGGTGGGCTGTCATTAAATCGCAATTGGAAATTATCAACATGGCGAATAAGTGGTGAACCACGCAAGCGCTTAAGAATCCCAACCTGTATTTCATGCGGATCCAGCTTAACCAAACGATTAAACCCTGAAGCAAAACTGTTTACATTCTCACCTGGCAAACCGATGATCAGATCCGCATGAATATGAGCATTGGTATGCTCACGGATCCAACGTAGGTTTTGTTCTGTTTTACTTTCATCCTGCTTGCGACTGATAAGGCCTTGTGTATCCGGATTAAATGTTTGCACGCCAATTTCAAATTGCAAACTATGCGGCGGAAAACGAACGATAACTTCTTTCAATCGTTCAGGCAGATGATCAGGAATCAACTCAAAATGCAGAAATAGCTCATCATCCATACGGGCGAGAAAAAACTCTAGGATGCGAATACTACTATCTATTTTTAGGTTAAAGGTTCGATCGACAAATTTAAAATGACGCACACCACGATTATAAAGTGTTTCTATTTTCCCAAGAAACTCATCAAGATCAAACGGCCAGGCAGTTTTATCAAGCGCTGAAAGACAGAACTCACACTTGAATGGACAACCTCGTGACGCCTCAACATAAATAATGCGATGAGCAACATCTTCATCAGTATAAAGATAATATGGAAACTTCAACTCAGTGAGATTGACAGGCAGTTGGGGAACAAACTTATCAACAGGCCTTTTTCCATTCAGCAACTGCTGGCAAAGCTCACGAAACGACATGTCTGCTCCCCCTGCAATCACATAATCACTCAGCTGACAAACCTCTTGCTGCTGTTGCTCATAACTAACCTCGGGACCACCAACAACAATAATCACTTCAGGGCTGACCCGCTTGATGATGCTGATGGTTTTGGTGATCTCTTCAACATTCCAAATATAAACACCAAAGCCGATGACTTTTGCTTGCTGATTCAACAACTGTTCAGCGATGTCAATCGGCCGCTGATGGATAGTGAACTCGACGATGCTACACAGCGGTTCGAGCTCGCCCATATTTGCCTTGAGATACCGCAAACCAAAAGCGCTATGGATATAACGTGCATTGAGTGTGGTTAGGATGATGTCAGTCATAAGGACATTTTACTAAATTGATACCTATTTGGCTTGTGCCAGCACGTGATAATATGGCAACTGGAATGTTTCAACACTTCTTATGCTTAACAATTCAACACAAATCGATGCCATTGCTGAGTTTGCGAAGTCACTACAGCGGGTGGCAAGTGCCGCTCGACATCGCCGCTGCCTTTTGCTGAGCGGATGCACGGAATGGTGTATTACTGTCGCTGAGCGTATTCAATCTGAGTTCAAATCAGAGGAATCGCTTTGGGTATCACACCAGCCCCCCACGCACATTCATGCGTTCGACAACAAAACCGTCTTTAAATCTCTGGGCGCTGAAGCTGACCTGGTTGTTTATGATGCCCACAGTGGTTTTGATGCTGATGCCTTTGGCGCTGTCAGCGGTCTGATCCGCGCGGGTGGTCTGTTACTGTTGCTGGCACCACCTTTGGCCGAATGGCCACAACATCACGACCCTGAAGCTGAACGATTTTTCCCTAAACACACAGACCGTAGCCATTTTATCGAACGTTTTATTTCTGTCGCAAGCCAAGCTGAGGGAGTGTTTCATGTGGTTGAACATGAACCTGTTCCTGCGCATACAGATACGAATCAACAGCCATCATTCCAGCATGAAACCCATGGCGCCTGCCGCACCGCCGATCAAGAACTGGCTGTCGAGACAATTAAAACGATTGCCACTGGCCAACAACACAAACCCATTGTACTCATCTCCGATCGCGGCCGCGGCAAGTCTTCCGCACTAGGCATTGCTGCTGCGCAATTATTGCAACAAGGCTTCAAGCGTATTCTTGTTACCGGCCCCAGGCTTGATTCTGTTATGCCTGTGTTTGAGCGTGCCTGGCGAATATTGGGTATCACCACTCAACAACGTGGGCTAATTGAGTTCAGTGACTCCCGGCTTGAATATATCGCTCCAGATGAATTAATCGCTAGCACGCCTGCAGCCGATCTTATACTGGTAGATGAAGCTGCCACCATCCCGACTCCAATGCTGTCCACACTACTGGCACATTACAAACACATTGTTTTTGCCACCACCGTTCATGGCTATGAAGGTACCGGCCGAGGTTTTGCATTACGTTTTAACAAGGTAATTGATCAACAAGCACCAGGCTGGCAACAAATACGCATGCATCAACCAATTC
The DNA here is from genome assembly GCA_945787735.1 of uncultured Chromatiaceae bacterium. Lineage (GTDB taxonomy): Bacteria > Pseudomonadota > Gammaproteobacteria > Tenderiales > Tenderiaceae > Tenderia. The sequence goes on from CALZIQ010000064.1 coordinate 7,689, forward strand.
GATGGTCAGCCAACGATCCCCTTGAACGGTTTGTTTTTAATGCGCTGTTGCTGAATGCCTCCATCGCATCTGAAGATGACCTCAATACGCTCAACACATCTGACTGCCATACCGAAAAGGTTGGACGTGACCAACTCATGCGCAATGAAGACTTGTTGTCACAGGTGTTTGGCCTGCTGGTGCTGGCTCACTATCGCACTCGGCCAAATGACCTTCGCCAACTGCTCGATAGCTCGGGATTACAGCTGCATGTTATGCGCTATCAAATGCACATTGTTGGCGTTGTGCTGTTAATTGAAGAAGGTGGCATTGAAAAAAACCTTACACTGAAGATCTACCAAGGCCGGCGACGTTTACATGGCCATCTTATTCCACAATCACTGGCAACACATGCTGGCATGGTCGATGCACCTGGACTACGCTACTTGCGCATCATGCGCATAGCGATCCATCCTGCCGTACAAAGACAAGGGATTGGTTCAAAGCTAATTACTGAAACGACCAAGACAATCAAGGCTGAAGACTATGATTGTATCGGCACCAGCTTTGGTGTGACAGTCGAGCTGTATCATTTCTGGAAATCACTCGGTTTTGTTGCAGTGAGACTTGGACTAACACGTGAACACAGTAGTGGCACCCATTCATTAGTCATGCTGAAACCCGTGTCAGGTATAGGCCGGCAACTTGCAGAGCAAGCGCATACACGGATGCAGATACAACTACCATACTTACTAGCCGATGCTTTAAAAGGTTTTGACACCGAGCTTGCCAGTCTACTTACAAAAACCGACCAGCAGGACACACCCAATCTAAACCTGCAAGACTGGCAGGACATCATTAGCTTTGCTTATGGTGCTCGCGGTTATGAGTTTTGCTTAGCCGCGGTTACAAAACTAGTTATAGCTGCGCTTAACGATGCAAAGCCACTGCATGAACTAGACACTCAACAACAGCAACTGCTACAAAGCCGTGTTGTGAATAAGCGGCCTTGGGCCGAAACTGTGAAGCTCACCAGGCTGAGCGGCCGCGCGGCTGCAATCAACTTGTTACGTAAGGCCTTGCAAGTTCTAGTTGAAAGCCACTGCCCTGAAGAAACGAGAACACAGGTCAAAATTCTAATCGATCTTTGAATAAGACACTTCGATAACACAATAGAGCTTATCACCCTTAGGGGTATGCACGGTCACCTCGTCATCCACCCGTTTTTTCATCAGGGCTCGTGCCATGGGGGCATCCATACTGATATAACCTTTGCGCACATCAAACTCATCAGGCCCGACGATGCGAAAAATTGATTCATCGCCTTGCGCATCTTCTAGCCTCACCCAAGCGCCGAAAAAAATAGCCGATGCATCACTAGGTTGTTCCCGGACCACCCTCAGATCCGGCAAGCGTTTCTGCAAATAACGTACGCGTCTGTCGATCTCACGCAGTTCCTTTTTACGATAGATGTACTCAGCATTTTCAGAACGGTCACCCTCTGCAGCCGCAGCGGCTAGAGCCTTAGTGACATGATGGCGACGTTTCCATAACGTGTCCAACTCTTCCTGCAATGCCTCATAGCCATCAAGTGTGATATACGGAGAAGACTTTGGTTGGGGTGGTCGATAACGGCCCATAACAATCATCCTACTTTAATTGTCTAAATTATACCCTTAGCTATCAGGAACAGATATCATCATTATCTGCCCTCACTTAAACAAACCTAAACCAAGCCGATAGCCTCTCTATGCCAGGAATCATCAAATCTTTTCGTCATTCATTATGCGCTCTGATCGCGCTGACGTCTGTTGGCATCGCCATCGCTGACGATAAGCCTGAGCCACTTAAGGTCTATGATGATTGGGGAGGCGAATTTACCCTTACCGATCATCACGGCATTCCCATGAGCCTATCGGATTTCAAGGGCAAGGTGATTCTACTCAACTTTGGTTATACCCACTGCCCTGACATCTGTCCGACAACTATGTTTACACTCAAACGAACAATGAAGGCATTGGCCGATGACGCCGACAAAGTGCAGGTGCTATTTATCACTCTTGACCCTGAACGGGACCACCCTGATCGACTACAAAGCTATATGGAATATTTCAACCCAGGCTTCATAGCCCTAAGCGGCAGCGTTGAACAGATCAAAACGGTTGCGGATAAATATGGTATGCGATTCGAAAAGGAAGAGGTTGATGAAGATGGTAATTACAGTATTGCCCATGCTGCGGTAATTTATCTATTAGACCAGGCTGGTCGTGTGCGCGTCTTTTTCAAAACATCGGCCCAGGCAGGCCGCATTGCTCAAGATATTAAAAAGCTTCTTGCCGAATAATCATCGTTTTAGCTACGAAGACTCTTTCTGTCCATCAGCTCATCAGTGATTGAATAAAGACAATACTTGTCCCGACCATCCGCTTTAGCAATATACAGCGCCTCGTTAGCTTTAGTCAGAATAAACTCTGGATCTTTTCCATCAGTTGGATAAATGGATATCCCCATGCTAGCAGTTGCCTCAATCGTCTTATCAGAGATCTTGATCGGCCGACGGATTCTGGCAAGCATTTTTTCAGCCACTAAAGAGATATCAGCAGGGTTCGCCATATCATTGAGAAACAGAAGAAACCTGTCGTTTTCATCGCGCGCTATTGTATCTCCACCACGCAGGATCTTTTCCATCCGTTTTGCGACTGTCTCCAACAAGGCATCACCCGCATCTCGGCCATGATACTCATTGAACCTACGAAAATGATCCAAATCGATTGAGACAACCGCAATAAATCGTTTGTGCCAGGGAATCCTCGCCATGGCCTGCTTCAGGCGATCCATGAACATGGGGCGATTAATCAAACCTGTCAGTGGATCTCTGAGCTTTAGGGTCTGCAGTTTTTCCTCATTCTTCTGCAGCCTCTCTTCCTGATCAAGCCGCATAGTGTCAGCGTATTTGACAATAAAGAAGAGAAAGACATAGATAAATGCGAGCGCGATACTGGTACCCAATACAATTTTCCATTGCGAGTCATTAATGCCTAGCGCCAAACCATTTACGTTGGATTGAAGCTGCATAATGACATCCAGAGACTTCGCACCATTTAACTGAAGAGGAACATACGTGGTCAGCACATAACCCTCCATGCGCTGCCCGGTAAAAGTCTCTAAATCGCGTTCGAACCCGAGCACGCTTGCATCCTTGCCGGACGCGGCACTGACAAAGTGCTTGTCTCGCTCGATGTGCGTGCCAATCTCTTTAGGGCTGGCCGAAAAAATAGTAAGCCCGTTAATACCATGAAGTTTGATATTGACGATATCAAGACCCGAAATTAGCTTTCTGATCTCAGTTTGCAGCTGGGTAATTTCGGGCGATTGCGCCAAGGAATCCGGCGCTACAACGACAGCCCTGCTAAGAAACTTACCATGCGCAGGCTCAATAGCCTTGACGATTAGCTGGGAAACCGCTTTATTGGCTCGGGCTTCATGCTCAAACAGAGCGGCAAAGGCAAAGTCTCGATACAACATCACCAAAATCACAGCGACAAAAAGTGTACCGATTATGCTGGTGATGGAAAAATATCGGTGAAGTTTAAACATTAAATTTCTTTCAGGCCCAAATCTGGTGATTGTTGAACTGCCTACACCCCGTACCTCTTCTAGATCGGCAATAGCAGTCTAATCTTGAGAAAATTCAAGGCCTTCTTGTCTCTAGAATCGATGTGAAACGGCTCACAGCTCCATCTCAAATTCGGGTCTGAACATCACCATACCTGCAACACCTGCCATGGCCTGCAGGTCTACTATCTTCACCATAAACGCAGCGTCAGGCACACCCTGCCATTGTGGCCTCAGACCATGAATCGAAGCCCTTTCAAACCCAAAGCGAGGATAATAGTGTGCGTGCCCGAGCACGATAATATACGGATAGCCAGTCTGCTTTATTTGCCGTATTCCCTCTTCGACAAGTAATGAGCCTATGCCTTGATTTTGAAAGTCGGGCAATACCGCCATCGGCGCCAATCCCATGCCCTTAATGCGCCTTTCTCCTGCCCCAACCGTAACCGGACTGAACAAGATATGCCCGACTATGTCTCCATCTGAAACAGCCACCAATGAAACACGTTCATGACAAGTCCTACTCAACACGGCAACAATGTTTCCCTCATCAACCTGCCCAAAAGCAAGATCATGGACACGTCGGATGGCCCCATAGTCCTGCGCTCTTGCTTTGCGAATTTCCATCAGGTTTTAATTTCCTATATCAATACAAACAGTGCGTCATCTTGACGACAAAAGAGATTATCCGCCCACCTATCGATTTAGAATGGTTTTTTAAAAACCTACAACTCACTGTTACCAGAAAACACTTGCACCATATTCAATTATTTACTTGCAAAACTGTCAATTGAAATGGGATTGTTAGCTTGTTTTGGGTAGAATATGTACCTCAAAAAAATGATCGTTGGGGAGTAGCATGAGGTTTTTATCAAGTTTTTTTACAGTTTTATTATGCAGCACCTGTCTTATGGTTGGTGCTATGAACAGCGCTGAAGCAAAACGCCTCGGAGGATCTCAATCCTTCGGAGGCAAATTCAGCTATAACCAGCCCGTCAAGAAGAACTCAACAAGCAAGGACTCTGTACAACGCCAGCAGTCCGCCCCCACCAGGCAACACAATGCTGAGCGCAAACAGCAGCTGGCGCAAAAAGGCGGCTTCATGGGCATGCTTGGTGCCCTGGCGCTAGGCGGTCTGCTCGGTGCGTTGTTTTTTGGCGGCGCCTTTGAAGGCATCAACTTCATGGATGTGCTGATCTTCGGGCTGATCATCTTTTTGCTCTTCAAACTCATGGCTCGCCGGGCCCAACCTGCCACCGCGGGTGCTTATAGCCCAGCAGATCTGGATGATGCGGACAACCAGTATCAAGAGCGCTCAGGCAGCGAATACTCAAGTAACCAGAGCGACGAGGGACGCGCTATCGACGACCTGCGCGCTGCAGCACCCAAAAAATTTGAGCAGACCGAATTTCTTGAAGGTGCTAAGCACTGCTTTTCTCGCCTGCAAGATGCCTGGAACAAGGGTGACCTGGCCGATATCCGTCAATTCACAACCGATCATGTCTTCGGTGAGATTCAGGACCAATTCCAGGCGCGCAGTAACCAAAGTCAGACCGAGATCGTTGCACTCGATGCCGAGCTGCTCAGCGCCAGCGAGCTTGGCGCAAAGCAAGAAGCCATTGTGCTGTTCCGGGCTGAGCTGAAGGAAGATGGCGAACAACATCTGATTGAAGAGGTTTGGCACTTTGTTAAACCCCAAACCAGCCATCAGCCCACTTGGCTTTTGGACGGCATCCAGCAGGTCGAAGGCTAAACAGGCCAAGGCCCCATAAAAAAAGGGCGGTGCCAGTGGCGCCGCCCTTTTTTTGTCTGTGCGATTTAGCGCGACTAATTCAGCGCCAGAGCATCAATCTGGTGCTTATAGACCTTGAAGGTAATCGCACCACCGTAGGCGCGGCGCTGAAATTCGAGGCTTTCTGGATGTACCTCAACCAATGTGGCACGACGGGTGACACCACCACTGGTTGTTACAGAAACAGTATTGCCAATATAGTGCCGGGCATCAGCAAATGAGATAGCCCCTGAAGTCTTCTTGGCGGCCTTTGACGTAGCCTGCGCCTGCCCTTTAAAAGGAGAATCAACATACTCAGGCATGGGATACCCTAAATTACCTACATTGGGATTCGCAGATTCTTTTTCAGACGACTCCGCTGCCACCGGTGGGCTTACTCCCATCATGGCCATTTTGGCCTCCATTTCTGCAATTTTGGCCTCGATATCATCCATGCTCTCACCCTGCCCTGCATCTGCCGCCATTGCCAGTTGCAACGGTCCGTCTTGCCCCTGTTGCTGCCAGTTGCCATCAACGAAAGATTTCTCCTCACCGCTGGCAACCTTTTCAATCTGGCCAAACATCTGCTCGAACTGTTTGATATCCTGCTCACTTAGGCTGGGATCAGCACGCATCTGTGCCAACATCTCTTCCTTGCCGCCAGCACCGAGTTTTTCCATGCCTTCCAGGGTGCCGACCATGAACTGGGCAGCATCCTGCTCAGTCATACTGCCGTCATTGATTTTTGCTGCCATATCAATGGCCTGCATACCACCTAGCTGAGTAAATACAAATATCACCGCCACCAGGCAGAGCGTATTAGTCCCGACATAGATCAGAAATGGCTTTTTCACCTCATGCCAGTATTTGATGCCATAGAACAAAGTGGCAAAAGGCAGCAACAACACTGCCAAGCCCCACAACACACTACGTTTGAAACTGGAAACCAGCAAAAAGCCGAATGCGACCAGAGAAATGATGCCGATAATAAGAAAAACGATATTCAGAGTAGTGAGCATGTGCTGTCCTGCAAATTCCTATACTTAACTAGCCCTGATCGGGCAGAAATGGCTGCTTACATAAACTCATCGGCGCTTAACACAACACTCTTTAACACTGTACAAGGTGTTTGAATGACTTAGTTTTAATCTTGCTTTAAGGTTTGCCTGCTACTTTGCCCTAAACCCGGGAGATATCCCCTTAGTTACAAGGGCATTGGCAGTGAAGATATCAGCAAACTCTTTTCACAAAATAAAAGTCTGGGACGGCTTTGTGCGTTTTTTTCACTGGGGCCTGGTGGCCAGCTTTGCCGGTCTCTATGTGACCGGGCATACAGGCATGCAGAATACACACATGCTGCTGGGCTACCTGCTGACCCTGCTGATTATGGCGCGCTTGCTATGGGGCTTTGTTGGCAGCAAGCATGCACGTTTCAGCGATTTTCTCTACCGACCAAAGCAAGTATTTAGATATTTGATATCCAGCCTGCAGGGCCGGGCACAGCACTATCTTGGCCATAACCCAGCCGGGGCGATGATGGTATTTGCCCTGCTGATTGCGCTGCTGAGCTTAACGGCCTCTGGACTTGTCCTCGAGGCCACTATCGAATTCGAAGGGCCACTGTTGATCGTGCTCCATGATTTGCAGGACAACAGCGTCTATACATGGGAGGCCCTGCATCACTTCATGAGTAATGCAATGCTTGGCCTGATTGCATTGCACCTGCTCGGCGTTATCAGCGCCAGCATTCAGCATCACGAAAACCTGCTGCGAGCGATGATTACCGGATACAAACATACATTCAACAAGGAAGCCGCTCATGATTAAGCAATGCACACTGGCGCTGGCGATCCTGTGCAGCCAAAGCGCCATGGCTGATGACTTTTTTTCACTCCCCTTAGACTGGGATACAGGTGAAAAGACACCACTGTTACTGGCGAGCAATGACAGCATGAGCATGGAAGCCACGATTAAAAAGGATGATGTCGAATACCGGGATCGCATGATTACCGCCAATAAGCTGCACAAATACCTGGGCATCGGCTCCATCGCTGCTGCTGGCCTAACCGTGTTGATGCCGAAAGAAGAAGATGGGGCCCACGAGGCTTTCGGCAAAGCCGCTGCCGCCCTGGGTATCGGCGCCATTATCACCGGTGCCATTTTCCATTGGGACGACATCAATCTGAGCAATGGCTTCAAAGACCCTGACAACCTGCACATCGCCCTCACTACCCTGGGCACGCTCGGTTTTCTCAACGCCGTGAGTGAAGCGCCAGACACTCATGCCGGCAGCGGCATCGTAGGTGGTCTCAGCATGGCCGTTGGCATCAACATGGTGTGGTAACAGGGATATCCATATGAAGAAACTTTTCACAATTGCACTGTTAGCACTGGCATTACCAGCACAGGCCATTACGCTGGACGAGCTTTATAAAATCTACAGCCCCTCGGGCGAGGCAGCATTCAGCGCCGAGCGTGGCAAACAGCTCTGGTTCGAAGATCACTTGGATGAGGATGGCAAGGTACGCAACTGCACTGTCTGCCATGGCAAAGATCTGACCAGGGCCGGTGAACACATCAAAACCAAAAAAGTGATCGACCCGCTGGCCCAATCGGCGAATTCGGAACGTTTCACCGAGTTGAAACAGATCGAGAAATGGTTCAAACGCAACTGCAAATGGACCTATGGCCGTGAATGCACCGATCAGGAAAAAGGTGACTTGATCAAATACCTGATTCAATTTTAAAAAAGGCGGGCATGACATGAAAAGGGAATTAAAAACAATCATCACCACACTGGCCATCGGTCTAGCCAGCATCAACACAAGCCTTGCAAGTGACAGTTTCTTCTCATCATTCTTTTCACTCCAGCGCCACAATGAAATTGCCAACGTGACCGATGAAACCTATATCGAGGAGTGTGGTTCATGCCACTTCGCCTATCAGCCCGGCCTGCTGCCGGAGGCCTCATGGAAAAAACTGTTGGATGCCAGTGCCCTGGAAGACCACTTCGGTGATAACGCTGAACTGGACGATGAGACACGTCTGCACATCCTTGATGTGCTAGTAAAAGACTCCGCCGAGAAATCTCAATACAAGCGCTCGAAAAAGATCATGGCTTCATTGCATGATGACAAAGCACCTTTACGCATTATTGAAACCCCTTATATAAAACGTAAACATCATGAGATTCCTGAGAACTTAGTCAAGGGAAACCCTAAGGTGAAATCACTTAGCTATTGCGACAAATGCCATCAAAAAGTGGACGAAGGTATTTACGATGACGATAGCGTTGTAATCCCTGGGCATGGCAACTGGACCTGGTAAACATTCATTTCAAACAGTCAGCTTTCATAGGAAAACCGTAATGAACATCCAATTATCCGACATTAAACTCGGGCTTATTTTGGTCTTTTTTGGACTTGCATTTGGAATCGCACTAGGAATAGGCTTTGGTGCCAATAAGGATTTTTTTTAAAGATTATGTCGCGCAAGGGATAACCACTCACCCAGACGTTCATGATGCCAAAAGTCAGAGCAAAATCTGGCGCTATGCACAACGCGCGCATTTTCACTCTACCGGAATCGCTGCTTTTTCAATTGGCTTACTACTGCTTGTTGCGATTTCTAGCTTGAAAAGGAAATTGAAGAAAATCTCTTCCACACTAATCGGCCTGGGCTTTCTATATCCCTTTGCATGGCTATCAATGTTTTTTCTCGCACCCTCGCTCGGGCGAGATGCCGCACATTCACACATCATCACGGAAATACTCACTTATGCTGGCGTAGGCGGCTTAGTGGCCGGATTTTTAATTTTGACTAGTAACTTGTTTTTCGGATGGTTTCAAAGCGAGAGAGAAACCTAAGCATTACTCAGTAGGCACTTATAAGAAGTCCCACCTCCTCGAGGCGTGTCTTCTCTGCAATGGAGAGCGCGCCTCTTTTTTTACAGCTTAATTCAGGCTAATTGATTCAAAGAGGAAACGATCAAACGCTCTTTCTGCGTCCGTTTCAGTTTTTTGATTTCCGCCTCGCGTTGGCTGGCCGATGAGCGATCATGACCGTTCTCAACGTAGACCAGTTTTTGCGGCTGCCGACCACGAAAGTATTTTGCCCCTAAATGCGAGGCGTGTTGCTGTAAGCGCCGCTGCACATCATTGCTGATGCCCGTGTAAAACGTATTATCGCTACACAAAATGATATAAACAGACCAGTCGCTCATTTTTCTTCAACAAAGGTTTGCACCCGCTCAATGGTGACGGGATGCGTCGAAAGAAAGCCCGGTAAATCTATCGCTCCATCCATGGCCTCATCGATGCGGCTCAAGATGTTGGCAAAATGTTGCCGTTCAATGCCATGGCGCGCCATGGTTTCCAAGGCAAACTGATCGGCCTCGCGCTCGAAGTCGCGAGAATAACTTGTGCTCACCAATAACACGGGCAATGCAGCAGCGGTCTGGGCAAAACTAGAGGTGTCGCCGGTAATACCAAACAGCAACGCGGCCAACATCGAGTCTTCAAATAAATGACGCAGACTGTGGCGATTTACCACATGGCCAATCTCATGCGCCAATACCGCCAGTACTTCATCGCCATGTTCTGCCATCTCGATCAGCTCATCGGTAATGACGATATCGCCAGAGGGCAGGGCAAAGGCATTCGGGCCCACTGCCTTGCCCTGACGAAAAATCAGATTGAAACGGTATTCGTCACTGTAATCCGCTGTCATCTTCTCAAATTCAGTTTGCAGCCACTGACGCGACTCATCATTAACCTGACTTTGCCCCAACAGCGAATCGTCGAATGCTTCCAGCGCTCCGGCAGAAATTTCATCCAACAAGCCTTGTGGCGCAATCTCAGCTGCTTCATTGGCCAACCGGGGAATGCCCTCGGTAACAAAATAAAAGGTTGCGGCGATCAAAAAGACCAGCGCAGCCACCACATAAATGGATTTGGTTTCCAACTGATGCAGCAGAGACACATGACGCTTACCCGTCGCAGCCATAATCATTTGATCCACCGACGCATTATCCGGCGTGACAAAACGCTCACCGCCCGCAAATACAAAACT
>CALZIQ010000065.1 GCA_945787735.1 uncultured Chromatiaceae bacterium
ACACTTAACTATTTTAAAAGGCTGTAGTAAATTTAAAACCCATTCCTGAATGGAATGGTCAACATAAAATAAAAAATACACCGGGAGATAAGCAATGTCTAACAATACTCGTAAAGCTGCAAATGACTCTGATCTGATGATTTTGATCCCACTGTTGTGCATCATTTCAACTTTGAGCTTTATAGCCAGCACAATAATGAGTTAATTAACCCTCCATTAGTAACTCAGACAAGCCCTGGCTGAATCAGTCGGGGCTTTTTTGTTTCCATAATCTACAGTTAGTTATGCAGCATTTATTCAAAACGTTATACTAGCGACCGAATTTCTAAACCATTCCCTGGGAGTCTGTTAAGTGTCTGCTTTCATTTTTGAATACGGTCTGTTTCTGGCTAAAACTATCACTTTTGTGCTAGCTATAATCGTGATTGTTGCCGGCATCATCATGATCGCCAGCCGCGGTCGTGAAATTGGCCGTGAGCGTCTTGAGATCAAAAAACTGAATGAAAAATATGATGAGATGGCCGAGATCATCAAGGTAAACACACTGGATAAGGAACAGCTAAAAAAATCATTAAAGCAGTATAAAAAACAGAAAAAAGAACAGGCCAAAAAACTCAAACGCGGTGACGATGAAGCACGCAAAAGAATCTATGTGCTGAATTTTGATGGTGATATCAAAGCCTCCACCCTCTCCTCTTTGAGGGAGGAAATCAGCGCAATCCTGACAGTTGCCAACCCTGAAGACGAAGTATTTCTCAAGCTGCAAAGCGGTGGCGGCTTGGTCCATGCTTACGGACTTGCCGCTTCACAATTGATGCGTCTGAAACAAAAAAATATTCCGCTGACGATTTCGGTCGACAAAATTGCTGCTAGCGGGGGTTATATGATGGCTTGCGTCGCGGACAAAATTTTGGCGGCGCCTTTTTCCATCATCGGTTCAATCGGTGTGATTGCCCAGATTCCCAACTTTCACAGGCTGTTAAAGAAGCATGATATTGAGTTTGAACAGCTCACTGCCGGTGAATTTAAACGCACCTTAACCATGTTTGGTGAAAATACCGATAAAGCCAGGGAAAAATTCAAAGAAGAGCTTGAAGATACGCATGTGCTGTTCAAAGAATTCATCCAGGAACACCGCCCTGCAGTCGACGTCGACCGCATTGCCACAGGCGAGCACTGGCCAGCCAAACGAGCATTGGAATTCAAGCTGGTGGATGAGTTAATGACCAGTGATGACTATCTACTGGAGCAATCACAGCGCAAAGACCTGTTTGAGATTAACTACACTATCAAGAAACCTATCGGTGTTCGTATGGGCTGGTTTATTCAGAATACAATTGAGCGTTTGTTTCACCAAAATCAAATGTAACAGCCGAATACCTTTTTAACATCGAGGTATATAAACCCCACAATTGTTAAACCATGTTAAATATCAGTAAAACGTATTGAATAGTGAGCCTGAAATCCCGACAATATAATCGACCAGGAAGGTGGGTCTTTCGATATATTTTCGTAGGAGGCAGGATATGAAACTCTCGACCAAAGGGCGATACGCCATCACAGCAATGCTAGACCTTGCTTTGAATGCCAGTGAAAGCAATCGGGTAACGCTGGCTGACATTTCAGAATTCCAAGGTATTTCATTATCTTATCTCGAGCAACTCTTTGCTCGACTAAGACAAACACAACTTGTAAAAGGTACACGAGGCCCCGGCGGCGGTTATAGACTGGCTCGCCCAGCCACCGAAATTACCATTGCTGAGATTATTGCCGCTGTCGATGAAAACACTGGTAAAGAGAAGGTAATGAAGGTAGATGAGCGCCACCAAAAGACACAGGAACTGTGGGAAGTGTTAAGCGGCCACATCACTGGCTATCTCTCCAATATCACGATTGGCGACCTGGTAGATGGCAGTCATCTTGTGCACAATCACAACCATTCTGCCAAGACAGATATTGATGAGCTTGGTATTTGGACTAAACCTTCGACCAAGCAAACTAATCCGATCACCTAATAACTGTGTCTTTGCTGGAGATAAGACCATGTCTTATAGCGAAAAAGTTATCGATCACTACGAAAATCCAGATAACGTAGGATAATTTGATAAGTCAGACACACGCAGGTTGAGACAGGCATGGTGGGTGTACTCGACTGTGGTGACGTGATGAAGTTGCAAATCGAAGTCAATGATGAGGATTTAATCGAAGATGCGCGCTTTAAAACATATGGCTGTGGTTCGGCCGTTGCCTCCAGCTCGCTTTTGACAGAATGAGTCAAGGGTAAAACACTTGATGAATCCGCTCAAATCAAAAACAGCGAGATTGCTGACGAACTGGTATTGCCACCCGTGAAGATACATTGTACGGTTTTTGCAGAAGATGCCATCAAAGCCGCCATTTCTGGCTATAAAGAAAAACAAGTCTAAACGTTTAACATGCCTCGGCCACAAACCTGTCTATGCCAGGTTTTTTTATGACATTTAGCCATGAGGCCTGGTTTATACTTGGGCAATTTCGTTGATCCAGCAATAGATCATATGTCAGAATCAGTAATACACCGCAGCATAAGTGATGACGGGGTCATCGAAATCACACAGTCCCAAAATATTCGTTCACTCTATTTCGGTAACGATGCCAAACAGAGCAGCATCGATATAAATCTGCCGCAAGAGCTGGTTTTATCCTATACGCGTGCGATGATGTCATGCCTCTTGTTTAAAACTGAGCCACAAAGAATCCTGCTAATCGGGCTTGGAGGGGGTGCCATCGCCAACTTTTTATTACATCACTATCCAGAATGTAGCATTGACGCGGTCGAAATTAGGCAGGATGTTGTCAAGCTCGCACATGGCTACTTCTGTTTGCCTGAACAAGAAAATCTGCAGATGTTCGTAACAGATGCTCGCCAGTTTTTTACTCATCAGCAAGGGCGTTTTGATCAATATGACCTAATTCTGGTCGATGCGTTTAACCACGACGGCGTATCGGAAAGCGTCCAGAGCGGTGAGTTTTTCGAAAGCTGTGCAGCTAGATTAAGCGATAAGGGAATCTTGTCAATCAATCTCTGGGATAACCAATGCACAAAGGCCATTGCCACTATCGAACACACATTTGACCATAATATTTTAAGCCTGCCGGTTATCAATAAAGGAAATGTGATAATTCTGGCAACCAGGCAGAAAAAAACATTTGAGTTAGGTGTTGGAAAATCAAAGGCCAAGGATCTTGAACAAACACTGGGCCTAGAATTTATGGACATGATAAGGCAATTGAAACGAGCGAATCGCTGGCGTGCCCTCGGGCGCTTATTTGTTTAGATTAATCCATGCGTCGGATGATTCCTTATGGGGCACACTATGGCATCGCTCACAGGTCCATAAACTGAATGACACCTTATCATGGCAACGGCCACAGAATTCACCTTTTAGAATTTTCTCCATAGTGACCGGATTCGATTCCAATTGAGGCTGAAAGATTTTTGGATGGCAATTGTTACAGGTCAGCCATTCGGTATGCGCCAAATGAGGGAACTTCACATAGGGCATATTGGCTGTCTGCTTCATTATGATGTCCATATCCATCTCAAGCATCATCTCACCACCGAACTCATCACCATCAAGGCTTTTCCTCGGGCTAACCTTGCCTTCACGGATGGCTTTGACCCAATCGACCTTGCCACGTCTATCTAGTGGAAAATCAACCATTGCTTCTACAGGTTCCTGCAATATCTGGACGGCATCATTTTCAGGGTCATGAATACCATCATCAATTAAACGCGGTGTCTGGTAAGTCTCGGCCATCGAGGCAGTGCACACGCCCATTACAAGCAAAAATACCGCCAATCTACGCCACATAATCTACTGCCCTATTATCGATACATAATCCATGACGATACGAATTTTTACCTATTGGTTCAAGTGCATTACACACTAATATTCACTCGGCAATATAAAAAATTGATTGAAACACACTTGGGGCGGGTTCTTTATTCCAATATAATTCACCACTCACGCAGTAATATTGAAGGATATTGATCATGCCAGCCCTGTTTTTCAGCCTCATAGTCGCACTTTTTATCAGCTGCATAACAATTTCTGCCCCGGCGCAAGCCGAGCAGCTATCTACCGCTCAACTTCAACAAATAATCGAAAAGGCAAATCAGGGCGATATACAGGCCCAGTCGGATCTGGCCAGTCGATATCACGTGGGTGACGGTATCAAACAAGACATTGAGCAAGCGTCATTCTGGTACAAAAAACTTGCAGATAAGGGCGTCGCTGAGGCCCAGCTGACACTCGGCTTGATATTTATCAGGGGTGAAGGCATCAAGCAGGATAACAAACAAGCCTTGCATTGGCTGAATCTTGCTGCTGAGCAACGACTCGCTACAGCTCAGTACCTACTGGGCTTGGCGCATGCGGAGGGCCATGGTGTTGAAGTGGATAAAGTTAAGGCTTATATGTGGTATGAAATTTCAGCCGCAATGGATGACAAAAACTCTGTCGAAGCTAGAGCGGCACTCGCTGAACAAATGAGTCTAGAAGAAATCACAAAGGCTGAAGCAATGGCGACGGAGTGGTGGATGAAATTCCACCACTAGTGCTAAGCTGAGTTAGAAGCCACCAGCAGGTCAAGCTCATGCTTGGCCTTGTCATGCCCAGACTCACCCGCCAAGCGAAACCATTCTACCGCCTTCTGAATATCACGTGTCACGCCCCATCCATTTTGGTAAAGGGTTCCAACATAGTATTGAGCCTCAGCATCTCCCTGGCTGGCCGCCGCCATGAACCATTGAGCGGCTTTGTTTAAATCCTGCTTTACCCCCTCGCCCTTCATGTAAATTAAGGCCAAATTGAACTGTGCGGTCAAATCCCCCAGAGCGCTTGCCTTTTCATACCACTGAATGGCCTGGATTGAATCTTGTTCGACACCGATACCATTGTGATACATATAGCCAATACTGGATTGGGCGGTGGCATAACCTTGCCGAGCGGCATTCTTATACCACATCAGCGCGCGCTGAAAATCCTGCTCAACACCAAGACCGACGCGATACATGTAGCCTAGGTTGTTTTGCGCTTCGACATGTCCCTGCATGGCTGCTTTGAAAAACCACTCAAATCCAAGTTTGAGATTTATCTCAACACCCTCTCCATTTAGATACATCAAGGCTAGGCTTGATTGTGCCTCAGGGTGCGATTGTTCAGCCGCTTTTACCAACCATTTCAATGCCAAGTCAGCATTCTGTGACAGACCTATCCCTTTCTTGTACATAAAACCGAGGCTGTATTGGGCGTAACTATAGTTTTGCTTTGCCGCTTTGGTATACCACTCAACGGCTTTATCGTAGTCAACAGCCACACCTTCGCCGTAGTAATACATGTCCGCCAATGAGTATTGAGCGGCGGCCAACTCATTTTCTGCTGCTTTGCTTAACCATTTAAGCGCCAGCCAGCTGTCATGAGGCACACCCTCACCTTTTGTGTACATATAACCAAGGCTGAACTGGGAATAACCATCACCCTGGGCAGCCGCCTTGCGATACCATTTGGCAGCTTCGGTGTAATCCTGTTCCACGCCTTCACCGTAGTAGAAAGCATCCCCCACCTTGCTCTGGTGGGCTGGGCTGGCATCGGCAAAAACATTGCTTTTGCAATCATAAGCAAAATTATTAGATTTGTTGTCCTGCTGCCAATCGAAACAACTTAAATCGACCGCCTGACTACTCAGATAGTCCATTGGCTGGCCGGTATTGGCGGAAACATGTGAGCCTATGATCATTGCGCCTGGCAGAATGCTCAGTGCTATATTCTTGGCTATTTTATTCACTGCAAACCTCACTACACAACGCTAATTCAATGACTTTCATGGATTTGGTGCGCAAGCGCAAAAGCTGATGACACCATAGGAATTTATTAAGCTCACAAGCTATATCGGTATAAATAGTTCTGAGCTTTAACAAAAGTGCAGTAATAAATCGCTATTTTCCAGCTCAAGAAAGCCAAGCCAATGCCGTAGAAATGGAAGTTAATTCTTGTGTTTTTTAATAGAAATGCACCCTAAGAAGGAGCTGTACCCGCATGCCAACCCCACCTCGTCGCCCCACGGTTTTGATTATTCTGGATGGATTCGGAATCAATCCAAGCAAAATCAACAACGGAATTGCCTCAGCCTCAACACCCAAGCTGGATGAATATTTTGAACGATACCCGATGACATCTCTTAACGCCTCAGGCAGTGCGGTTGGTTTGCCGGATGGACAAATGGGCAACTCAGAGGTTGGCCATATCACCATGGGTGCAGGCTCAGTCATGCGACAGGATCTTGCCCGCATTGACGATGCGATCAAAGATAAAAGCTTTTTCGACAACCCGACACTTGTTTCAGCGCTTAAAAAAGCCAAATCTCGGAACAAACCCCTGCATATTCTCGGACTGGTATCGGATGGCGGCGTCCATAGCCACATGCAACACATGTTTGCGTTATTTGAACTTTGCAAAAGCAACGGAGTGATTCCAGTACTTCATGTCATCACGGATGGTCGCGATACTGCACCTCAATCTGCAATCGAATATGTCAACAAAGTTGAGGCTAAACTCGCCAATGCAAAAGGCGCGGTAGCAACTGTCTGCGGGCGCTATTTTGCCATGGACAGGGACAAGCGTTGGGACCGAACAGAGCAAGCATGGCAAGCAATGATTAACAATCAGGGTAGAACCGCAATCTCTTTTCGTAATGCCATAGAAACAGCCTACGCAGCTGGTGAAACCGATGAATTCATTAAACCAACGGTATTGCCGAACGCTGCGAGACTGGAGGCTGATGACGCCGTGATATTTTTCAATTTTCGCAAAGATCGCACCAGACAGCTGACTGCGGCTCTATCAAAAACAGACTTTGCCGAGTTTGATCGCGGTGCATTTGCACCACTAAGTCTCACCTGCATGACTAATTATGATAGCTATTTTGACCTGCCCTACGCCTTTGCCAATGAGCAACCGGAAGCAAGCCTGGCGGAAACCATTTATCATGCCGGCTTGACCCAGTTTCACTGTGCTGAAACAGAAAAATATGCCCACGTCACCTATTTCTTTAATGGCGGCAAGGGTGAAGCTTTTCCAGGTGAAGAGCGTTTGATCGTGCCCTCACCCAAAGTTGCCACCTATGATGAACAACCTGAAATGAGTGCTAAAGCCGTTGCAGACAGCGTCATCAATAAAATTCACTCGCATCAACATGCATTCATCGTGGTGAACTTTGCCAATGGCGACATGGTTGGCCATACGGCAATCCGTGACGCTGTTATGAAAGCCGTTGAGACACTTGATCATGAGGTGGGGCGTGTACTGGATGCTGCAGTTGCAGAAGAATATTCTGTCGTACTTACCGCCGACCATGGCAACTGTGAACAGCTAGTCGATCCTGAAACCGGTCAACCGCATACCCAGCACACCAACAACCCAGTACCTTGTCTGATTATCGATCAGATTAAATGGAAATTAGCACCGGAAGGTGGGCTCAAAGACATTGCCCCAACGGTGTTACAACTGATGGGGATAAAGCAGCCAGGTGCGATGACTGGTCGCTCACTCCTGATTAAAGCGGCGGACTCATCTTGGGCCGCCGCCTAATTGAACTGGGGGCTAGCGAATAGCCCCCAGTTCCATACCGCTGATACGGGCAAAGGTTTCTGCCATCACCACGCCGAGTCGATTTGCAAATTGTTCAAACGGATCAGGTTTAACGGTGTAATCGATCACCTTCTCTTGACCAATAATTTCTCGGGCCACATAACTGGCACTACCCAAACCATCAACCAAACCCAGGTCAACACTCTGCTGCCCCGTCCACACCAGCCCTGAAAACAGCTGATCCTCAGACCTCAGTCGTTCGCCACGTCCAGTCTTGACCACATCGATAAACTGCTGGTGGATATTACCCAACATGGATTTGATATGGCTCACATCTTCATCTTTAAGTGGTGAGAACGGATCAAGAAACCCCTTACTCTCACCAGCCGTCAGCATGCGGCGTTCAACACCCAACTTTTGCATGCTGTCGACAAAGCCAAAGCTGCTCATGATCACGCCAATCGAACCTACAATGCTGGCCTTGTCGGCATAGATTTCATCCGCTGCTGAGGCGATGTAATAGCCGCCAGAGGCACAAATGTCGGTAATCACCGCATAAAGTGCCTTTTCCGGGTATTTTTCACGCAGGCGTTTTATCTCATCATGTATGTAACCGGCTTGAACAGGACTGCCACCCGGGCTGTTGATACGCATGATGATGCCGGACACATTCTTTGACTTAAAGGCATCGCGCAGGCTGGTAACCACATTATCTGCACTTGCCTCGCTATCCGCGGCAATCACACCACTTACTTCTATCAAGGCTGTATGGGGTTTCCCCATTCCCAGACTGCCATCGGTAGACGGAATCAGAGCCACCAGAAAAATCACCAAATAGGCGACCATAAACAGCTTAAAAAAGATGCCCCAACGCCTGGCCCGGCGCTGTTCTTTAAGCGCACCCATGGCCAGATTGGAAATTAGCTCACGTTCCCAGCCTTCGTTATCTCGATTTTCGCTCATATTCTTCTCGTTGGTTAACTGATTCTGTGTCCATGGATCTTTGTTGCTGTTTATATTGGTTTCA
Source organism: uncultured Chromatiaceae bacterium (assembly GCA_945787735.1). Lineage (GTDB taxonomy): Bacteria > Pseudomonadota > Gammaproteobacteria > Tenderiales > Tenderiaceae > Tenderia. The sequence continues at coordinate 8,659 of CALZIQ010000065.1, forward strand.
TCTGGATGCATTTTATTAAATCCTGCTTAAACATTGTTTTCCAGCCAGGATGCCATTGCATTAATGCTATTCAGACAGGCCAGTGGCTTATATTGCTTAAGTCGATGCCCTTCATGGGCACCATAGGTTACGGCCAGTGCAGCCGTTCCCGCACGGCTTGCCATCTCCATATCATATTCAGTATCACCGACCATCAGAGTTTTGTCCGGTGACACATCCAGTTCTTCGATGATTTCGCGCAACATCATCGGATCAGGTTTGGAGCAGGTTTCATCTGCACAACGGGTAGAATGAAAATAACGTTTGCATCTGGTCTGTTCAAGTACACGATCCAGCCCCTTGCGGCTCTTGCCCGTCGCAACACCGAGCCATAGCTGGCGCGACTCAAGCGATTGCAGTATCTCATGAACCCCTTCGAAGAGCACTTCTGGCAGTGGACTGGCCACCAAAAAATGATGCCGGTAACGATCAGCAAAGCGCATTGAGTACTTTGGGTCCATGCCAGGATGAAGCGTATTAATGGCCTCATACAGCCCAAGGCCGATCACATTGCGACACTCCGCGTCAGACCTGTCTGGCAGCATCAGATCTTCTCCAGCCGCATGCAATGATGAAACAATCCGGGCGGCAGAATCCATAAGCGTTCCATCCCAGTCAAAAACAATCAAATCAAACTGTGTAGACATACTGATTAACGTCTTAAATTACTGAGGACTTGCTCCAGCTCATGATCCAGTGGAGAGCTAACCTCGAGCATGCTGTCATCCCAGGGAAACCTAAGCCTATAAGCATGCAAAAAAAGTCTTTTTAGACCAAAGTTACGCAATTGGCGATTAAACTCCTTGTCACCATATTTATCATCCCCCGCCAAAGGATGTTCGCTATAAGCGGCATGTACGCGGATTTGATGGGTGCGGCCGGTAAAAAGTTCAACCTCCATCAATGTAGCCTGCTTGAAACGCTGTTTTGGGGCAAAACGGCTGGTCGCCTGCTTGCCATCAGCGCTGACACGCACGATGCGCTCACCAGAGCTGACTACGTTCTTACGCAACGGCGCATCGATAATCTGCTCACCGCCGCGCCATTTTCCCTTGCACAATGCCAGATAAATCTTTTTTACATCGCCCTGGCGCATTGATTCGTGCAAACGGCGCAAAGCAGAGCGCTTTTTGGCAATCAACAAGCAACCTGAAGTATCTCTATCTAGCCGGTGAACGAGCTCAAGCCCCTTACATTCAAGTTTGAGTTTTCTCATTGCCTCAATGACACCAAAGCTAATTCCGCTGCCGCCATGCACCGCGATACCGGAAGGTTTGTTCAACACAATAAGCCCAGCATCTTCATAAATAATATTTTTCTCAATCCGTTCCAGAACCCCCCGCCCCGGCTCCTCAGCCTGAGTTTTCTCAGGCACACGCATAGGAGGAATCCTTATCACATCCCCCTTCTGCAACCGATAAGGAGGTTTAACCCGTCCCTTGTTTACCCGTACCTGACCGGTACGCAACAAGCGATAGATCATACTTTTTGGCACACCTTTGAGCAGGGTCAGCAGAAAATTATCGATGCGCTGATCTGAGCGTTCAGCATCGATCTCAACCATTTGAACCTTCTGAAAGGCATTTTCCGAAAAATCAGTCATTTATAACCACTTTTTAAGCTATTTATGTATTTTCAGGCCGAGGGTAACATGCTATATTCGAGCCTAGGCGACTGGTGAAAAGCAATATGTGAGTTATTTCTAATCGGTCTTCCACACTTGACGTTACAGGTGGTGATATAAGGGGCCGCCCGCAGCTTATGCGCGATGAACCTAATATGGCGCCGTATTGTCGAAAAATGAACAACTGCCAACAAGTTATTGGCACAAGAAACAAATTTTATCACTTCATGGCGCGGTAATGTATGTCGATGAAGTGGCGCAAACAAGGCGCAACGTCCGAATGGACAGATAAAGTAACAATAATTTATTTACGAATATAGGCGTGCCCGTAAGATTTACAGCGGGAAGCTGAACGGACACTGTCAGTGAACAGCAAAACCGAGTTGGTCGAGCATTAGCAGATTCGAGCCTTACGAAATATAAGTATTTCGTAAGGCATTGCGAAAACAAACGACCCGCCACTGTAGATACTACAGATGCTGTACTGCAGAAGTATTACAAACATAAACTGATACGTTCAGTCTCCTCCCGGCTGTTTGATTGTTCGGGCTACGCCCAGGAGACATTACAAAATGAAAAGAATGTTAATTAACGCAACTCAGAAAGAAGAGTTGCGTGTTGCCCTAGTTGATGGACAACGCCTTTATGATCTCGATATCGAGCTTCCCGGCCGGGAACAGAAAAAAGCCAATATTTACAAAGGAAAAATCACTCGCATCGAGCCTAGCCTTGAAGCAGCTTTCGTTGATTACGGCGCCGAACGACATGGCTTCCTGCCACTCAAAGAAATTGCGCCAAGTTGTTACGCCAATGAACCAGAAGACGAAAATCGTCGCCCGAATATCAAGGAGATCTTGAAAGAAGGCCAGGAAGTCGTCGTTCAAGTAGACAAGGAAGAACGTGGCAACAAGGGTGCTGCCCTGACAACTTTCGTCAGCTTGGCGGGCCGTTACCTGGTACTGATGCCTAATAACCCTCGTGCAGGGGGGGTTTCACGCCGCATCGAGGGCGAAGATCGCAGCGAACTTCGCGAAGCCATGGCCGCCATGGAAATTCCGGAAGGCATGGGCGTGATTGTCCGTACCGCTGGTGTCGGCAAAAGCACCGAAGAACTGCAATGGGACCTGGACTACCTGGTACGCTTGTGGACAGCCATCGATAAAGCTACTAAAGAGCGCCCCGCCCCATTTTTGGTCTATCAGGAAAGCAATCTAATTATCCGTGCTATTCGTGATTATTTTCGCCAAGACATTGGTGAAATACTGATCGACAGTAAGGAAGTCTATGAATACGCTCAGGACTTCATGACTCAGGTCATGCCCCATAACAAGAAGAAAGTGAAGTTCTACGACGACCCCGTCCCCCTCTTCTCGCGTTATCAAGTGGAAAGCCAGATTGAGACTGCATTCCAGCATGAGGTCCGTCTGCCCTCCGGCGGCGCCATTGTGATCGACCGTACCGAAGCACTGGTCTCTGTCGACATCAACTCATCTCGGGCCACCCAAGGTGGCGACATCGAAGAAACAGCCCTTAACACTAACCTGGAAGCGGCCGACGAAGTTGCCCGCCAACTTCGACTGCGAGACCTAGGCGGGCTAATTGTTATCGATTTCATCGATATGACACCTTCGCGTAATCAGCGCGAAGTGGAAAATCGTCTACGCGAAGCGCTGAAGATGGACCGAGCCCGGGTTCAGGTTGGACGAATTTCACGCTTTGGCCTGTTGGAAATGTCACGTCAGCGTCTGCGTCCATCGCTGGAAGAATCTATCCAGGCAACATGCCCACGCTGTAAGGGTGAAGGCTCAATCCGCAATGTTGAATCACTTGGCCTTTCGATTCTGCGTTTAATCGAAGAAGAAGCGATGAAGGAGAATTCGGCACGTATCGAGGCCCAACTGCCGCTCCATGTCGCCACCTTTTTGCTGAATGAAAAACGCACGTCTGTCAGTGAAATCGAAGCTCGTCATAGCATTCATGTCGTCCTGGTTCCAAATCCTTCACTTGAAACACCGAACTATGAAGTCAACCGCATTAAGAGCGACAATACCAAGGAATTTGATATCACCAGCAGTTATCAAATCATCAAAGAGATTGAGCCCGAAGAAGAAGTTGTAAGCAAACGCCAAGCACCATCAGAAAAACCAGCGGTTAGAAGTGTTCAGCCCGCCTCGCCCGCACCGGCCCCCTCAGCACCACCCAAGGCCTCCACGGCCCAGCTGGATGCAGAGGCAGGCTTCATCAAACGCATGTGGATCAGTTTGTTTGGCGCAGGCAAAACGGAATCATCTGAGGCAGAACAAAATCAAGCAACCGGTGCAAGCTCAGAATCCACTTCACGAAAACCATCACAGGGACGCAGTGGAAGTGGGCGCGGCCGTTCATCCTCACGCCGAGGCGGTGGTCAGTCACGCGGACGACGCAGTGGTAGTGGTGGCGGCACTGACAATCGCAGCAGTTCAGGTCGCAAACAGACTGAAGATGATAAGAATAAGCAAGACACTGCAGCAACAGGCACAGAAACAGCGGCGACAAACACAACAAAGGCAGACGGTGACAAAAGCGCAGCAAGTGGCGAAACTCGCCGCGGTCGTCGAGGAGGCCGTCGTCGTCGCAGATCTTCTGGCAATCAGGCGCAAAAAAGCGGAGAAAACGTCGCTAATGCAGATGCCGGAGGTGATCAGTCGCCTCAACCTGCTGAAAAGTCTACCGAGAATGCCCCAACGGCAAAAACCGGTGAGTCTGATACAGGTGCCGCTCCTAAGCCCAAGTCTCAGCGCCGTTCTCGATCACCGAAGAGAGAAAAGATAGATAAGCCGGATAGCAATGAACAGATAGCTGCAAAACCAAGCACTATTGAACCGATTGATAAAGTCGAGACAAAATCTAAACCAACCAATGATCAGGGTGCAGCAACAGCCAAACCTGTTGCTGAGGTTAAGCCGGTGGCAGAAGCCAAACCAAAGCCGGTAGAACCCGTACAAAAGAGCATGGATCTAGCAACACCAGCTGAAAACGTCCGCACCGAAACAAGTGCTGAAAAACGCGGCGTTCAGGAATAAAGCTACCCAAACGAACCACGCGCCGGAGTGATCTGGCACGTGGTTCTGTTTTATAAATGGCGGGACTGAATTTCTGCCAACAGACCTTCCGAGGCGGCTTCAATCAAATCAAGCACACGCTCAAAACCACTCTCCCCGCCATAATATGGATCGGGCACTTCGCGCTCCCGCATCGTAGGTGCATAGTCTAGAAATAGGCGCAGCTTCTCTTTATGCCCCGTCGGACAAATCAGCTCGAGCTGTTGATAATTATCATCATCCATGACCATTACATAATCAAACATCTCAAAGTCAGCAGCGTTTACCTTACGCGCTCTAAGTGGGCTCAAATCAACACCACGTCGCTGAGCCGCTGTTTGCGCGCGAGGATCTGGCGCTTCTCCCACGTGGTAGGCATGCGTACCCGCAGAGTCAACTTCAATAAGGTGCCCAAGCGTTTGATCATCAATCATTTTCTGGAAAACACCATGTGCGGTCGGTGAACGGCAGATATTCCCCATGCAGACAAATAACACTTTAACCATGATACAATCCCATCAATTATTTATATTTTGACTCGGTTATTTTGGTCTAAAATAACCCTGGCCATGAACTAGCAAGGTTAGCTGATATGCAAAGCCAAACGATCAATGTGGATACACTTCGAACTCTGATCGGGCTCGAAGTCCATTATGAAGGCAGACGCTGCAAGATCATTGAGATCCTGGAAGATATTCCTGCTGTAATATTGCAACACCATGAGCAACAAACCACTATTCAAGCCGATCAGCATGGTGAAGCCCATCGCAAGGTGCCACGTACCATCACTCTGCCAGTCATAGACAAAGACAGCGGCGAATTCCACCCTGCTTTCAGTGATCTGAACATCTCACACCTGCTCTAAAACCTGCCTGACCCGGGCAAGATCTCTATCTGTATCAACACCTTTTTCCGTCGGCTGCCCTGCTTGGGCAATATGGATTTTATGACCATGCCATAACACCCTCAACTGCTCGAGCGATTCCATTTGCTCCAGCTCACAGGCCGGCCAGCTGACATATTGCTTGATGAACCCTGCACGGTAGGCATATAGGCCAACATGACGGAAGTGTAGCGCCGTTTCTGGCAATTCTTCTGTAGAAATCGAGAAAGCATCACGATCCCATGGGATCGGGGCGCGGCTGAAATAAAGCGCATAGCCGGATTGATCACTAATCACCTTTACAACATGCGGGTCAAACAAATCAGCAGCATTGTGAATCTGCTCTTGCAGCGTCGCCACACTTGCATCATGGTGTTCATATAGATTTTGCGCCACCTGGTGAATCAAGGTTGGGGGCATCATCGGTTCATCACCCTGAAGATTGACGACTATCGAATCATCGTCCAGCCCTGTTTTGGTTAGCACCTCAGAAATTCGCTCGGTACCAGAACGATGCTCTGCTGATGTCATGCATACTTCAGCGCCAAAGCCCGCAGCTGAGTTGGCAATCCGGTCGTCATCCGTAGCGATAATAATCTTATCTGCTCCGCTCTCCCTGGCACGCTCATAAACGTGCTGAATCATGGGTTTGCCGGCAATATCCAGCAGAGGTTTTCCCGGCAGCCGGTTTGAGTCGTGACGGGCGGGAATGATGACGTTGAACTGCATTATTCGACCTCTTCAGCAGTCAGTTTTCTGGCCTCATCTTCCAACATGACGGGAATATCATCACGGATGGGATAAGCCAACCTGTCGGGCTTGCATACCAGCTCGTTTGCATCCTTGCGGAACAGCAGTGGCCCCTTGCAGATTGGGCATACTAGTATATCGAGTAGTTTTCTGTTCATTTTTTTGCCTGTGAATGGTCAGTAAGTTGTTTAAGCATCTGTAACAAGCGTAATGCCAGCGCCTCTGGCAAATGCGCCTGTACTGGCACATACCACATCTGTGGCGTGACAAATCGACGACATTTTACCGCATCCTTCTCGGTCATGAGGATAGCTAAATCATCATTAAACTGCAGATCATGTGGCTGAAAGTGGTGATGATCAGGAAATGGATGCTCGATAACATCCAATCCGCGGTGTCTTAGCAGCTGAAAAAAACGATGCGGATTACCGATACCCGCCACTGCATGCACCTTTTTCCCGACAAGATCATTGAATGACTGCGCCATGGAATCATTTGCTACCGATTTAAGCCCCCGTGTATCCAGGCTCATGGCGAACTCACGCCGGTTGGCAACGCCATTGGAGATGACAAAGTCAACCTCATTCAGACGCGATGTTGGTTCACGTAAAGGGCCTGCTGGCAGGCAGTGGCCATTACCGAAACGACGCTCGCCATCCACTACGGCCAACTCGATATCGCGGCGCAGACGATAATGCTGCAATCCATCATCGGTAATGATGACATCACAGGCTTCATGTTTCAGAAGCTGCTTGGCCGCTGTCACACGATCAGGCGCGGCAACTATCGGGCAACTGCAACGCTGTGCCAGCATCACAGGTTCATCCCCCACCATGTTCGGGTCACTATCAGTCCGCACCTGTTGCGGCCAGCGTTCAGCCTTTCCACCATAACCGCGTGAAACAATGCCGGGGTGATATCCTGCTTTTTGCAGCAATAGAACTAACCAGGTGACAAACGGTGTCTTGCCTGTGCCGCCAACGCTGATGTTGCCAACGACAATTACGGGTACAGGCACATCATAGCTGCGAAAAAGGCCTATTCGATAAGCCCAGCGTCTAAATGCCACCACTGCACGAAATAACCAGGACAGCGGCAATAGCCAAAAAGGCGCGCGGGAGGAATACCAGTAGCGTTCCAGCTTTTTCATAGAATGGATTGTACAGCGTTGGGGCGATAACGAGATTATTCGTTATTTTGATTCCGTGTTGCAATCGACATTCGCACCAAACCCACCTGACGTGCCGCATCCATGGCAGTGACCACCGATTGATGCGGGGCATTGGCATCGGCACTGATTATAACCGGTGGATTGTCCCGATCACCTTTGGCCTTACGCAGAGCTCGCTTCAAGGTGTCGAGCTGAGTATTGATAACCAGGTTTCGGTCAATGTAGTAGCGGCCATCGCGATCAATCACGACTTCAAGCGGATTACCCGTCTGTTCGATGGGCTTGTTGGATGCCTGTGGCAAATCAATCTCAATTTCAGATTCATCCCTGAAGGTGGTTGTGACCATAAAAAAGATCAACAACAAAAACACCACATCGATCAGTGGTGTCAGATTGACAGAGGCCTCTTCGCGGCGAAACTTGCGCAGATTCAAGTTACTCGCCCTCCGTCAGGTCCTGTTCGCGTAGCCCCAGCAGCACCTCGACCAGCTTGAGCGACTCCTGCTCCATCGAAATAACCAGCTCATCCACTTTGCGCTCGAAATAGCGGTAACACATCAATGCTGGGATCGCCACTGCCAGGCCTGCAGCCGTAGTAATCAATGCTTCAGAGATACCCCCAGCCAATTGGTCTGCATTGCCAATGCCTTGAACGGTAATCGCGGTAAATACCTTGATCATGCCAACCACCGTGCCGAGCAGACCCAGCAGAGGAGCAATCTGGGAAATAGTCCCGAGCGTATTCAAAAAGCGCTCCATTTCGACAACGACCTGCCGGCCAGTCTCTTCAATTGCCTCTTTCATGCTGGCACGATCATGATGACGGTTGAGCAAACCGGCGGCCAGAATACGGCCCAATGGTGAACCGCTCTGCAGTTGTTTGATTTTTGAGGTATCGAGCTCGTTGTTTTTGATCCATTGCCAGATCTGCGCCAGCAGATGCTTGGGACAAATCCTGTTTTTTTGCAGGGCCCAGATCCTCTCAGCGATGATCGCTACGGCAATAATCGAACAGAGAATGATGGGGATCATTAACCAACCACCGGACTTAACAATTTCAAGCACTGGGTCTTACTCCTTCCTTTGATAGGATATAAATCGTGTTAATCATACTTATTTTTCGGTCACGACCAAGGGTTGTTTAGGGAAATGTGTCCAATATCTTCGATTTAGCTCCCGATACCCCTGCGGCGCTGAAATTAATGTGCTGCCGAGACGCATCAAAATCGCCCCTTGCGTACCAGATGTCAGCACTTCGGCACCATACTGACTGTATCTGTCGACGATCTCCTGGCGCGGCAATTTGAAACGATTGCGATATCCTACCGGAAACAGCGCCCAACGTGGCGCCACTGCCTGGAGAAATTCCTCTGTCGAAGATGTCTTGCTGCCATGGTGTGGCACCACCAGCACATCGGCCTGCAGCTGAACATCATAGTTTTCTCCAAGATAGCGCTCTGCCTGCTTTTCGATATCACCAGACAACAATAAAGAGCCGGCGGCCGTCGTGACCTTGAGTACACAGGAATTGTTGTTTTCGTCCTGATCGAAATGGCTTGTGGGATGCAACATCTCAAATGCCACGCCGTCCCATTGCCAGTTTTGCCCAGCCTGACAATCGCGCGCGTTATGATCCTGCAGCTGCTGCGGCGCACTTGTC
>CALZIQ010000066.1:0-10983 GCA_945787735.1 uncultured Chromatiaceae bacterium
CCAGTTAAGCCAAACCAAGAATCAGGATCTGGACAGCATTGAGGCCGACTTCAACGAACACAGCATCGGCCTGGCTTATCGTCCGGTGGCAAGTGACCGTTTAAATCTGCTGGCGCGGTATACAGGCATTTCTGATAAGCGGCCACTGAACTTGAGCCAACTCGAAAGCCAAGAAACGCAAATCGATATTTTTTCTATCGAGTGGTCATACGACTTGACGCGCAGACTCGAGTGGGTCAACAAGCTGGCAATAAAAAGAAAAACTGAAGAGAACGGTAGCCATGCACCGTTTACCAGTCATACCAAGCTGTCAATTCATCGCCTCAATTATCAATTCGCCAACGCCTGGGATGTGGGCGCGGAATACCGTATTTTGGCACAGCGTGAAGCCGATGACCGGCGTAAAGGCTGGCTCACAGAAGTCATGTGGCGTGCCAACGAACATATGCGACTAGGGGTTGGTTATAACTTTGCACATTTCTCCGATAACGAATACAGCGATAATAATTTTTCTGTCAAAGGGGCATTCGTGAGATTACAAGGTACATACTAATGGATACAGAAAAACCAACTGATAGCAAAAATACTTCTCCAGATTCTGGCACTAAACACACAGCCACTGCACCCAATCCATTTGGGGGCAAGGGACGCCAGGGGCGCCTGAGCTCACTCATGGCTACGCTGGCTGAGTGGTTCGCGACGATCATCATGGTCGTGGCTTTTTTCTTGTTTTTGATTTGGGGGGCTACGTTTGTTCTGCCGGAAGGTACCAGCCTGTTAAATCTCGACGGCAGTGACCATGCAGATAAAGAAGCACGAAATGCTAACAGCGATATTACGTTGTCTGCTGAAGAAGATATGTCAGACGAGCAGCTTGCGGCAATTCTCAGCGAGGTGCACAAGACAGTAAAATATAAATCGGCAAAGACTATTTCATGGGCTAATGCACTGCAGGGAATGAGTCTTTTTGATCAGGATGCCGTCAAGACAGCCAGCGCTTCCCATGCGGTAATTCAATTCGACGAGTCAAACACGTTGCAACTGGGGCCCGATTCGTTGGTTATTGTACGGCGCCTGGAAGATGACCCATGGCTTCGTGAAAGACGATCCGCATTGGTGATAATGGAAGGTGAATTGCGCGGTAGTATGGTCGCCAGCCTGGCGAAAGAAGCAACCAATGTAGAGGTGATCATTCCGGGTGGCGTTGCCCGAATCAGCGGAAAAAAAGGTTCCGACGAAAAGATCGACTACCAAATCAAAGTCAACCCGGATGAATCGACTTCTGTTGTCGTCTATCGGGGTAATGCAGAAGTTGAGGCGCAAAACAAGAAAGTGGAACTTGGGGCCAATCAGCTCACGATTGTTGTCAAAGGCGCCGCGCCTTCAAAGCCCGTGATTCTTCCGGATAATGCCAAGATCACCAGCCCTGCGGATGGGGCATTAGCTTATTATCGCGATTTTCCACAAGAGATTACGTTTGATTGGGAAAAGACAAAAGAAGGGCGATATCGATTAACAATTGCCCGAGATGCTTTATTCAAAAATATTGTGCTCGATGAAATCGTCACCGAGGATAAATTTATTCATGGCGATTTACATGATGGTGGTTACTTCTGGCGGGTTGCCAGTGTCACTGCCGATGGAACTGAAGGTCAATTTAGTAAATCTCATCGCATAGAAGTTATTCAGGATATGGAACCTCCACATTTAAGCGTAAATTACCCTGACAATGCCGTAAAAGGTGACCGTTACCTGCTGAATGGCAGTGTCGAGTCGGGGGCAACGCTGATTGTTAATGGAATGCAAGTTAATCCAGATGCTTTGGGCAGGTTTGAAGTTGAAGTGAAACTTAAGAAAGGCATGAATGTGGTAGTGGCTCAAGCAGTGGATGCAGCGGGCAACGCAACTTTCGTATCCAAACGTGTAACCAGAGATTTCTAAGTAGGTTGAGGTGCTAGTGGCAATTCGAGTTTCAATGCGCTTTAAAATTTTAATGGCCTTGCTGGTCTTGGTAACCACGGTTGTTGCCATTATTACCATTTCAATGGCTAATCTGTTTCATAATGACAAGCGCACCTACTTACATGATCTTGCTGGCGCAGCAGCTGTTCAAACTGCAGAAGAGGTTAAGTCGCGCTTAATCGATTATCAGCAGAAGGTTCAGGTATTCGCTCGCTTGATATACAAACGCGATCTGCCAAAAAAACAAAAAACCAATCTTATAACGGAGCTCTTTGAAGACTATCCCGAGTTTGTCGCGATTTCTGTTGAAGACCCGACGCGCGGTTCAGTGACCGCCTATGACATGAGTCAATTAAATGCGCTGGGCATTAAGCGCAAACAATTCGAACAGTACCGAAAAGCGCATCCACTGCCGTTGGAGGCAATTCGTGCAGGTGAGGCATATCTAGAAAACTCGACCATATCAAACTTACTCCCGACGCTGACGATGGCGACAATGCCAGACATCGGGAGTGGAAACAAGCCAATCGTTGTCAGCGCCATTATTCGTTTGGATGATTTGGTAAAACTTGTCCGACGATCCAAAATATTTAAGACATATCTGATTGACAATCACGGCGAGATACTCGTTTCCTCAGACCCAGACCATAGTGAGCAACATCAGGAGCTTGGCTGGATTCCAGACCTTGCCTCACTTCAATACCAACAGAGTGCTGGCATTAGCAAGGAATACAACTATCATGGTAAAGAAATGGTCGGGGGGTTTTCACAGGTGGGTTACGGAAAATTGATGACCGCGACACAGATACCTCTGTCAGCAGCCTATCTTAGTACCCGCGAGTTGCTCATAAACCTTTTCATCATTGCCTTAATTCTACTAGCAGGAGCTGCAATTCTCGGTCATATCTGGTCGAATCGTCTGACACGACCGATCAAACGTCTGTCGGATGCAACCGAGGTGCTTGGAAAAGGGAAATACAATATTCATGTCGAAGTTTCATCGCAGGACGAAATAGGAGGTCTTGCCAGCTCATTTAATCAAATGGTGGATGAACTTCAGGCCCGCGAACATGATCTGATCGAAGCCAATAATCAGCTTGTGCAAGCCGCAAAGATGGCTGCATTTGGCGAGATTGGGGCTGGTATTGCCCATGAAATAAAGAACCCACTGGCGGGTATTCTTGGCTTGTCCCAGCTATCCATGCGTGATGTCAAACCAGATGATCCGGTGTATGAGAACATTACCCGTATCGAGTTTGAAACTAAACGCTGCAAAGATATCATTGATAATTTAATGAGGTTTGCCCGTCAGGAACAAGTCCAGTTCGTTCCCGTTGATATCAACAATGTGATAATGAATGCAATCACAATCGTTGATCACCAGCTAACAATCAATGGCGTCAAAATCGAGCAATACTTGGCGGATGGGCTGCCAAAGATAATGGGTAATGGCAACCAGATACAACAAATAGTGATGAACTTTATGATCAATGCACAACAAGCTATGGCGGATGACCCAGGTATCGTGAAAGTGTCGACCAGCCTGGCTGAGCGTGATCAAATCGAAATTCGTATTAGTGATAATGGACCGGGGATACCCGAAGAGATTCAGGAGAAAATTTTCCAGCCGTTTTTCACCACTAAGGATGCAGGCAAGGGGACTGGCCTCGGTTTGTCTGTAACCTATGGCATTATTAAAGATCATATGGGCAAAGTTACAGTTGAAAGCCAGCTTGGTGAAGGCGCGACATTTATTGTTCACTTTCCTGTGCTGGTCTCTTCGGAGAGCTGCCAGGATGATGGCAAAACCGGCTCAGGGTATTTGCCATGACAGGCTTATTATCGGATAATATTTTCTCTATCAAACTTACATTAATTGTAAAGCACAAGGGCAGTAAGTTACTTTGCTAAATGATCATTTTGATATTCTGGTTGTCGATGACGAGGAGTCTATTCGTAGAGTCGTGTCGCGGGTACTCATCGACGATGGTCATCGTGTTACTACCGCGGAAACTGGCGAACACGCATTCGACTTGATCTTAAAACGACCATTCAATTTGGTCATTACCGACATCCGCATGAGCGGTATGAACGGTATGGAACTCCTAAAGAAAATAAGAAAGCTAAATTCAAGCATAGAAGTAGTCATCATAACCAGTTATGCGTCATTGGATACTGCTGTACAGGCGATGCGTGACGGTGCCTATGATTATTTGGCCAAGCCTTTTGAGTCTCTGCATGCGATCTCATCTGTTGCTGCCCGGGTTAAGGATAAATTCCGCCTAAACCAACAAAATAACGAGCTGAACGATAAACTCCGTACATATAACTCACAACTGGAACGAGCCAACCAAGAACTCAAAGAGTTGACTACCAGTGATAGCCTGACAAACCTGTTCAATAAACATTATTTCGAAAGATACTTTAAGGCAGAGTTTATTCGTTCACATCGTTTCAACCACGAACTTTCACTCATTTTTGTTGATGTGGATTACATGAAGCAGTACAACGATAAGCACGGTCGCACACGTGGTGATGATCTACTGCGTTTCATAGCTGAATTATTGAGCGCCAACATCAGAATTACTGACGTAGCTTGCCGCCACAGTGGTGATGAGTTTGTGATAATCATGCCGGAAACAACCAAGGATGGTGCTTTATTGTTGGCTGAAAAGATTCGCAAAGCGGTGGAAGATTACCCTTTCGAAGGGCAGGAAACTCAACCGGACGGTAGCGTCACAGTCAGTATTGGGGTTGCCGGCTACCCCAGTGACGGCGATAAAGAAGCAGAAATTATTCAGCATGCTGTAGAGGCGCTCCATGAGGCGAAACACAGCGGGCATAACAGGATAGTAGCGGCGGGTCTGCAATGAAACAAGGCACCGAAATCTTAGTCGTTGATGACGAAGAAAATATCTGCTTCGTTCTTGATAAATTATTGACCGACGAGGGGCATAAGGTAACGACCACCTCAAATGGTGAGGAAGCGATCGAATTATACCGCGCGCGCAATTACCCACTATTGATGGTCGATATCCGCCTGCCGGGAATGAGTGGGCTTGAGCTGCTGGAAAAAATCAAAGAGATCAATCCTGACGCCCAGGTCGTGGTGATGACAAGCCATGCCCAGTTTGACTATGCAGCCAAAGCATTAAGCTCCGGGGCATACGAATTCTTATTGAAACCCTTCGATAACCTGGAGCTAGTGAGTGTCACAATTGCTCGGGCAATAGAGAAAATTGAAATTATCGAAGGCAATAAGGCGCTGATTGAACAACTGAAGCTCGACAAATCCAAGCTGGACGATATTAATAAAGTCCTGGTGGATCTTTCCATTATCGACGGACTCACCGGTCTCTTCAATCATCGTTATATCAATGACTATCTTAAAACAGAACTGGCCCGCGCCCGCCGTCATGAAAAAACATTTTCAGTGTTATTTCTTAATATCGATAATTTCAAGCGCTACAAAGATCAACATGGCCATGCTCAAGGCAATACACTGCTGCGTGAATTTTCTCTTGTTCTAAAAAGTTGTATGCGAGATTCAGACTTGGCGGCACGTTATGGTAGCGAGGAATTCGTGATGGCACTGCCGGAAACCTCCAAAACCTCCGCCCAAAAACTGGCCGAATCTATTCTTCATCGACTAGAGCAGCATAAATTTTCCGGCCCCGACACCTCAACCACGGCGAGCATCGGCATCGCCACTTACCCGAATGATGGCATTGATTCCATAGATATAATAAGGGCAGCCGATGAGGCCATGTACCAGGCCAAATCTACCGGCGGCAACAAGGTGGCGAGTGCGAGCAAATGATCGGTCGAGTTATACGTTTTTATAAATCGATGATCCTGCTCGACGATGGTATTAGCTTCTTTATTCGCCACCGATCTCTAACGCGCTTCTATTTATTCCGAAATACTCACAAGGCATGGCGCAAAGTTAACGACCACGGTCAATGCGCTATGGACTACGGAAAACGCCACACTCTTCCAAGTTCGGCGCTTATTGGTTGAACCCAAGTTAAAAAAAAAACGGGAATTGCCGCTAAATAGCCGGCAAATAAGGTAAAATAGATATTTTATTTATGCATTTGATTTAAATACGCATGCTCAACTGGGATGATCTTTACTACTTCGTCGTTGTCAGCCGCGCCGGGAATCTGTCCCGTGCAGCGCGCATACTCGACGTCAATCATTCCACCGTATTTCGCCGCATTGCGGGGCTGGAAAGCACCTTGGGCTTACGGCTATTTGACCGTAAATCAGAAGGTTACGAGCTTACTGAGGCCGGCAAGATTATTATGGAGGTTGCATCTCAGGTCGATGCCGATATTTCCGCCCTGGATTTACGCCTCAAAGACCAAGATTACCAGCTGAGTGGCACAATACGGATAACGACTACCGACACGCTAATCGCAAACTTTTTGCAACCACACCTGTTAAGTTTTCGGCATAAATATCCTGACATCGAAATCGATTTGGTTTCAGATAACGCATTTACGAACCTATCAAAGCGCGAAGCGGATGTCGCGCTGCGCCTGTGCCGAAACCCTCCCAAAGAGCTTGTGGGTGAGAAGATTGCTGAGCTTGGCTGGGCGCTCTATGCCTCGAAGAACTATCTCACTGAGCATGGAAGACCCGCTAGCCCCGAAGATTTGGCAAATCATTTTATTGTCAGCGGTGATGAGAGCATGCCTCAAATTACTGCCTCCTCCTGGCTAGGGTCCTATACAACAGAAGAAGCCGTTGTCCTTCGCAGCAACAGCACCATGAACCTGTTTAGTGCGATTAAAGCGGGGATAGGGATGGGTATGTTGCCGTGCCATTTAGGCAATTCGGAGCCCACGCTCGAAGCAGTGTTCCCGCCTGGCCCAGCCTTAAGCAGTGATCTTTGGATCCTCACCCACAGGGATCTTCGCAAAACGGCCGTTGTTAGCGCGTTTATGGAGCATATGATTAATTCTGTTTCTGAAGAGACTGAGTAACCTTCAAGGCTGGACTAGCGTAATTTAGCCCCTTGCTGCGCCATTCCATATACACATAAGTTACGACGTGCTCGCGAAAGAATTATAAGCGTCCTATGCCCACTAGCGCTCCCGCCCTTCGTATCAATCAATCGCTACCGCAAGCTTCTCACCTTTTGCTTTTGCTGCAAGTGATCCGCTGGCAGCTTTTGAAGCGCCGACTGGTGGCACGCGATTAAGTGCTGAAGTAAGCAAACTACATTGTTTCGCCAAAGAATACGTATTGCGTCTTTACCAAAATCATCTGCATAAATCACCTGTTCCGACCTCACAGTAGAACCCTCTTAGGCATTGCATATATGCACAATAATAACTCTAAAGAAGTGGAGAATAATCAATATTCGGCCATAAATCCTTGATATATGGAAATTGATACCGAATAATGCATTGAATAAATGCATTAATGCATGATTTGTAGTATAGTTGAGGGGTAATTTTGGGCACAATTTTATGGCTATATAAATCTGCTTAAAGTAGGCAATAGAAATGGCAGCGATGTATTCAATAAAGGTGTTAGCCCAACGTATGAGGGCAAAGTAGTGAGGGGGTAGTTTTGACTCAAGCCTGTCAAATCGGGGTTCTTGTGACAAGGACAAAATTTAGAGACTCTGAACCAAAGTTTCGCCAGGGCGCCAATGTCCGCATTAGAAGTGGACGTCCAGGAACCCGAAGCACCGGCTACAACAAGCCTTCATCTGAGAAATTTATTTATGAAATCGGGACTGAGCATACGGAGATCACCGTTGGTGATCGATCTATGCACGGGTATTGATGAGTATTTCCAACAAGCAAGCAATTGGGAGAACAGAAAATCCTCCATCCATGCTGGCTAAACTGTATTTATAACGATTAGAAATATACCAAATGAGCGAGGAAACCGAAATCAAAGACAGCCAGCTGGTGCGATCTAACCAGGAACGCAACGATGCGCCCTGTCTAGACAGATTTACGAATCTTTATAGCAGAAACCATTTCCAGCTGTACCTTGAGACTGAGCTAACACGATCACGTCGATATTATCGTTCGTTTTCACTTTGTTTTATAGAAGTGGATTACATGAAACAGTACTACGATTCCCATGGTCGTGAGGAAGGTGATGATCTACTGCGTTTTCTAGGCGACTTGTTGAAAACCAACATTCGAAGCTCTGATTTGACCTGCATTTACGGTAAAGATGAATTTGTCCTGGTGTTGCCGGAAACCCCCAAGAAAGGGGCGAGCATGGTGGCGGAAAAAATGCGGAGAGCAGTAGAGACCTACCCATTCGAGGGGCGGGATACGCAACCCAATGGCTCAGTCACCGTCAGTATTGGTGTTATCAGCTACCCGGACGATGCAAATGATGGTACTGAGCTCATTGATAACGGCAACAAGGCGCTCTGTGAAGCAAAACGTAAAGGTGGTAACAAAGTATGGGTGTAAGAAGCGATGAGACTTCAAGGCCTATTTTTTATGCGCGTCGAAGCTGAGACGGAGACTTATAAGATCGCATCGCTACCAATATTCTCAAATATCAATACCCGCCCATCTTAATAAATCATTTTGATAATTTTGATTCGAGACCAGGCCCACCCAAACTAAATACAATAAAAAATCAAAGTGTTTCCATTGTCTTCATGTCATATGCATCCCTAATCTTTTTCTCAATTGTGTTTTTGTCTGGCTGCCTGGCCCATACTGAGCAACGCCTGGAACAAGCTGATGTTCGCGACGGATACGGAAAATCAGAGCTGCCCGATGGCTCGATTTATGAGGGTAATTTTAGTCAGGGCCGGTTTAATGGTGAAGGCGTGTTAACCCTAAGAAACGGCGATAAATACCTCGGTGAATTTAAAAATGGTGTTCGCCATGGGTATGGCGAGTTGTTTTCAAGCGATGAACTCATCTACAAAGGACAATATAAAAACGGTGTAGCACATGGCATTGGTAAATTAGAAACACCTGAAGGGATCCGATATGAAGGCGAGTTTGCTAATGGCATGAAAGCGGGTTCTGGCGTGCAAATTGAGCCTGGCCTGGGGCGCTATGAGGGGGATTTCAAGAAAGATAAATTTGAAGGCCTCGGCAAATATAGCTTTAAAAATGGCGATGTCTATGAGGGCGAATTTAGAAACGGTTATTGGAATGGTTATGGTGAATTCCTTAAAAATGGTGGATTCATCTACAGGGGGCAATATAAAAACGGTGTGCCACACGGGAATGGCACAATAGAAATACCTGGGGGATTTCAATATGAAGGCGGCTTTGCCAATGGCATGAAAGCGGGTTATGGCGTGCAGATTGAGCCTGGCCTGGGGCGCTATGAGGGGGATTTCAAGAAAGATAAATTTGAAGGCCTTGGCAAATATAGTTTTGAGAATGGCAATGTCTATGAGGGCGAATTTAAAAACGGTTTTTGGAATGGGAGAGGTGCTCTGTCGCTAAATAATGGTATCAAATATGAAGGTCAGTTCATGAACGGGCGTTACCATGGAGAAGGTAAGCTGATCTTTCCGGGGGGTGAAGTTTACAAAGGTGGATTTCAGAAGGGCATGCGCCATGGTGAAGGAGTGTGCATTAAGAACGAGATGATGGCGCGTTGTATTTATAAATATAACCGGAAAGTCCGCTACAAAGTAATGGAGGGTATTTATCTCTAACCTACTCTGAGAGGAATGCTGGGCAATTATACCGCCAGTATTTATGTGGTCTGCTTGTTTGTGGCGCTATCGTCTCAGGTGATTGCTGATCAATCTTCTGAAAGCCCGGCTCAATCAACTTTATTCGTGAATATCACAACTCAGTAGATATACACCACCCCTGCAGACGGCGTGCTGTTATCCTGCTGATTACCTCCAAAATCAGTGGCATTGCTAGCTTCTCGAACAGCACTCACCGCCAGTGTGTCGCCGTCGGCCGAAAGCGCAACCGCATTGCCAAAGCTATCGCCAGCCTCGGTGTTCGAGGCCTTAAGATAGGCCTGCTGCGACCAACTACCGCTTGCTCCGCTGAAGACATAAACCGCCCCCGCAGAGGATGCGCTGTTGTCTGTTTGATCGCCGCCAACCCCCAGGCCACGACCATCCTCACCCGACGCCCCCACCACCAGATAGTCACCATCGGCCGAGAGTGCCAGCGAAGCACCAAAACCGTCGGCCGCTTCTGCATTTGAGGCCTTGAGGTAAGAGCGCTGTGTCCAACCACTGCCTGAGCGTGCAAACAGATAGACTGCCCCAGCGCCAGAGGCATTGTTATCGAATTGATCGCCATTGATGCCGCTAGCAACACTGCCCTCGACATTCGCGCCGACCGCTAGCGTTTCGGCATCGGCAGAAAGCGCCAGAGCAATCCCAAACCTATCGCCACCATCTGTATTTGAGGCCTTGACGTAGGCCTGCTGTGACCAGCTGTTGCCTGATCGGCTAAAAAGATAGACCGCACCGGCCGCTAACGCCGCACCACTGGTCTCGTCTCCACCAATACCGACGGCACTGCTAGACTCGCCAATCGCCCCCACCGCCAGCATGTCACCATCGGCAGATAGCGCCAGTGCGGAACCGAAACTGTCACCCGCATCCGTATTCGAGGCTTTGATATAGGCCTGTTGTGACCAACTGATTCCTGAGCGGGTAAAAAGATAGACCGCGCCTGCGCCCTGGGCATTATTATCCGCCTGATTCGCGCCGATACCGGTGGCGCTGCTGTCCTCGCCAACCGCCCCTACCGCTAGGGTATTACCATCGGATGAGAGCGCGAGCGCAGACCCAAATCTGTCATCCGCCTCTGTGCTGGAGGCCTTGAGGTAGACCTGCTGTGTCCACGTGTTGCCATAGCGGGTGAAGACATAAACCGCGCCGGCAGATGAAGCGCTGTTATCCCCCTCATTACCGCCGATGCCAGTGGCGTTGCTATCCTCCCTTGCCGCCCCGACTACCAGGGTGTTGCCATCAGCAGAAAGTGCAAGAGCAGAGCCGAACCCATCCCCCAAAGACAGGTTCGAGGACTGGACCAC
>CALZIQ010000066.1:10993-17848 GCA_945787735.1 uncultured Chromatiaceae bacterium
GGCTGCCAGGTGTTGCCGGCACGGCTAAACACCTGCACCGCACCCTCTTCTCCTGCCGCCAACGTGCTGCCGTCTGCGGAAAGGGCAAGCGAAGAACCGAAATCGAACAAGGTACCGTTATTCGTGGACTTCAGATAACCAACCGCCTCGGCCAGGGAGCCGGACACAAATACAGGTGAGGAATCGGCACTGCAGCCGCGCCTATCGCAGGCTTGAAGTACATAACTGGCGTTGCCACGTTGCCACAAGGCTACGCTGAAATCATGGCCGAGGCCGGTGATATCAGCGCCGATCTGACTGTAACCCGACACACCATCAGGATTCTCGAAAAGCCGGTAGTAGGTCGCCTCAGCAACCGCAGCCCATGTAAGCTGGAATGCCTTGGTGTTGTAACTCAGGTTGGGGAGCGCGGGCGATTCAAGTCGACAATTTACCAATAGATCGGTCACGTCAGCCATGGCCGAACCACTCGCATTAACCACCGTGCAGGCGTCTCCTTGAGGCTGACTTAACACCGTTACACTGTAACTGCCGCCCACGGAGATGAGACCAGAAAAGACAAAACCGCCGTCGGTGCTGATGGTCAGGTCGTCGCTGCCATTGTTTTGTAACACCAATGTGCCATTTAGGCCCGACACCGTTCCGCCGAGAGTGTTTTGAGTTTGCCCCCCGGAACCTACTCCACCACAACTGGTCAGAGCTGCTAACAAACAAGCACTCAACAACACACCCTGCTTCATCTCAACACCTTGCTACTAATGATGCTTTTCTAAATTCTCAACAATTGAAAACAGAGAAAATAACCAACTTATTAAGTTTTAATCGATATAGACAAATTGATCGGTATAAATACAACCCTTAAACCGTAGCGTTAAAACGTTGGCAGTGTCGATCTATGCTTGCCTACAAAATTAAAAAGCCCGCACTGACTGAACAGGGCGGGCTTTTATTGTCACGAACGATAGACTTAGGGCTGAGTACCGAAAGCGTTACCCAGACCGCCTGTAGCGTAGTCAGGGTTGTTGCGAATGCTGTTGTTGCCAAAACCCGGGCGAGGCATCTTCTCTCTCTTTCCAAAGGCGTTGCCCAAACCACCTGCATTGCCAGCATCGGGAGTACTTGGAATGGTGTGAGTTTTGGGTTCGGCGCCAAGATGATTAAGACTATTTGAAAAATTAGACTTAATACCCGTCTCTGGATCAAACGTATTTGCAGCGCTTGAAATTTGGGCTGCACCCAGAGCAAACATAGCACTTACAGTCATGACAGCTAATTTCTTCATCTCTTATTTACCTCAAATCAAAATATTTTTTATCATCAAGCAGCAAAATTGCCACTTGTTCCCCCTCTTCCCCAGACTTAAGAAACATCAGCGACATTCGCATACATGTCACGGCCTTCTAAATCAGGTCAAAGCTTTCTTAAATGAAACCTTAAGATTTCTTTAAGCGAAATTAAGATATCTCTAACATAGACCATGTGTCAAGAAAATATTGCAAAATAAAACACTAAATACACTAAAAATACACAGCCATTCAAATTGACACACAAAGTGTGGCAGTAACAAAAGTAGCCATCCGCCCACACGTACAAACTATCCATTTTGTAATTACGACTCAGATAGAATGATCACGAGAACCAAAAATAAATACATTAAAATCAATACTTAGAATTCATCCACAAATATTCGTCCTGGTTATTGTCCGAATCTGGCTCGGAGAGAAAATGACATTGGGTTGTATTTAAGATAGCGACTGAAAAACAGGCTGAGGCATTATCAAATCACCCAAAACCAGTATTTATTAAAATTATTATTGCATAATTGCAATGCAAAGCAGTAATATTAGTAATTCATGAATGGGTGAGTTCATTACGAAAAGATGGAACGTGAATACTAAAAATAACTTGTAGCGCCTCTTAATCATGCACAGGTAATCGGACATTTAAGATCCGCTTGATTTAGCAGTAGAGCGCTGGAGACAAATGGGGTGGGAAATGAAGAGTTGGTCTCGTACTATCCAGTGTAGTATCGCTTGTCTGAGTATTCCGTATGCTGTGGCGGGTCCGCCACAAGCCTTTGACCAATGGAGCATGGGCAACAATAAAAGCATCTCAGCTTCATGCCCCTCAGGTTTCACCTGTGAGTCCGTTGTCAGCGGCAATGGCTTTCTACAGCAAAACTTAACCAACAACTCGGACGGGGACAGCTTTTTCCACACCATCATGGTGACCGAGGCGGCTGGCCAACAATCCTTCATCGACGAAAACTTTGTTCGGCAGAGTGACGATCCCAGTCCGTTTGCATCAGGCATTTTTGACAAGCAATCAATCAGTTTCGCCCAGACCACAAAGGTGGCAGACAGCCAGTTTGATATGGCAACTCAATTGCGGCCAGGCTGGGACAGCTCAAACACCGATCCCAACGTCGAAATCACTCAAAACGTCGATGAAAAGTCACGCAAAATGTATTTTGGTAATAAGTTTTATGAAGGCAACTATTCTCTGAATACCTATCTGGCTATCAATACCGACGCACTGGGTAATCGCACAGGCTTTTTGCAAGAACTGGATCAGAAGGTTGAAGACCCCGGCCAATTCATGCGTTCTGGCGATTTGAATGATGATGGCAATCGAAAAGATAATGTGGAAAGCACCAGCGGCTTCTATGCCGAGATAGACACTCAGGTGTTTGCCCTGCGACGCAAGAGCGGTGATTTCACCTCGGCAGGCAGCGCCAGCCTGAGCGGCGGGCGCAACATCAGCTGGAGCGCCGGGGATGACATTCGCGCCTACCTGGTCGGCAATGCCTTCCACCATTCACGCACCACCCAGGATGGTGGTTCGGGCGTCTCGTTACAAAACTCTAAAGACGATTTTCCCGGCTATCAGACCGTGACCATGAACATGGTGGGTTATGACAACCTCACCACTGTGAAATCAATCAATTATTTCGAATTTGCAGACACTCAGCCCAACAACTGGGACCAGGATTTTGGTCCGGCACCCTCAGTGCCCCGCCCAACCGGGCTGGCAGGCACAGGCAAGGACAACATCAATGTCCGCCGTCAGGGACCCGCGCCCAAACAGGTCTCAGGTCTGTTTACCCCCACCCCGGTCGGTCCCAAATATGAGGGCGAAGGACTGCCATTCAGTTTTGGCCAGTGGGTGGCCTTGCCTGGTGGAGATCTCCGTTTAGAGTGTGCGTCTGGCGCGACTTGTCCCAACGGCGGCATCAGTGGCGCTGGCATGGCACAGCGCATCCTTGCGTCCGCCGACGGTCGACAGTTCATTCAATCACTCATCACTGATCCAGACGCTAGTGGCACAATCTCAAACGTTGATTTTGCCATTGAGTCATTCGTTCGCATGGGCGGGGGTAATACCCAAACCAACACCTCGGACGGTAGCAACACCAACCAAACGGCACCTAATGGTATTGCCTTGCTGCAAACTCTTCACAGTGACGACCTCTCCACCCGCAACCGGGCAACAAACACCGACCTTTCGGTCGAGATTCGTACCGGCTGGGCATCGGAAAGCGACCGACCGAATGTAATCATCGACTTGACCATCGATGAACAGTTTCAGACTGGCGGATATTTGACCCACAACTTTGACTATATCGCCAATCTCGATGCCGATGGTTTCGTCACCGGCAGTGCCACTGACATCTATACCGAAGGCCGAAACACCGCGCGAGCCTATTCCACCGATTATCGCAACACAACGGATACCATCGAGTTTGTTCAACTCTTACGCGGCGGCGACATGGTCAGCAGCAGCGGCAGCGAGAGCAGCTGTGTTGCCATGCGGAACCCAGAACGTTGCCAGAGCTTCAGCTGGCAACCGGGCGACTTCCTAAGCGCCACACGCTACAACGTCACCTCTTCGATAAAAGAACAGGCAAACGGATGGGAGACTCTAGTTCTGGAGGACAACCTTTCCGACAACAGACGCATGAGCAACGAATTCATTCGTAAGGATGGCAGCCCAGGTTTGGGCACATTCCTCACTGGAGGCACGCGCATTCGTAACGATTAATTAGCTTTGTCATTACAGTTGCGCGAAAGACAAATAGATGTGATACCTGAACTTAACGAGACATCACCCTAACTGAAATTTCAGCAACCAAGCGGCAATGCTGCCGGCCACAAAAAATCCCGCCAGAAACAGATAGGCATGCAGGCGATAGCGTTTAGTCAATTGATCTTGCGGATAGACGGATAACAGATAGGGGTGTTGGCCATCCTGCGGTTTTTCCATGATATGGATATCAGGCTGTTTGGCGCGTTCTCGATGTTCTGCCTGGGCATGCAGCTTGGCCGAGTGACGCAGAATCTTCCACTCATCCTGATCGATCTGGCCGTCCTTGTTGACATCAAAGCGTTCCAGCATAGCGGCCTGATCCTGCTTCCAGTCACGAATCAGATCACGGGTGATATCAGACACCGAATAAAGCTGTGCGGGTGCAACAGTCTTAAACTGGCCGATGGCATACAAAGGTTGGCCGACCAGAATCAACCATTCGCTATAGCGATAACGCCCCATACCGATCAGCTTGCTACCACTACCCAGCAAAGGCGCCGAGGTGGGCCATTCACTATCGCCATACCATTGCAGTTTTTCGTCCGTGCTTACCTCGGCCCCGTCCGGATCGATGATGCACTGGCCGGTCTCGTCTTCCAGAAAAAACAGATTGTCGCTGCTGTCCTGCTTGACTATTTTCCACTTAGTCTCAGCACCATCAGTACCGTGAGAGGTTTCCTTGCGTTCAATCTTGTAGCGATACCAAACACAAGCATGATTGGTCAGCGGCGCGATGATGGGCTCACCATCCATTAACTTGCCTTCGCCTTCAAGCTCAATAAAGCCCTGATGCGCCGAACGGACCTTGGCGGTGGGCGCATCTTCGATCAGACGCGCCCGGCGCCAGTTGCGCCAGCCGAAATAAAAAGTCACCAGCGTCGCCACTAAAGCCAGCGCCACAATGATCCAATACGCGGTGGGGCTAAGCCCCATTGGGAGTCGCTGCATAACGGGCCACTTAACTAAACAGCTGCTTCACATCGACGTCTTTTTTCTCTTCGTCGCTGAATTCAAGCAGATCACGCGGACCAAACTTGAAATAATTGGCGATGATCACATCGGGGAACTGTTCGATACGGATGTTGTTGATATTCACACTTTCGTTGTAATACTCACGCCGGTCGGCGATCTGGTTTTCCAGCCCGCTGATACGGGTCTGTAGATGCTGAAAGCTCTCGCTGGCCTTAAGTTCGGGATAATCCTCAGCCACGGCAAACAGATTGCCCAAGCCCAGACGCAACTGGGTCTCGGCCGGCCCCAGGGCGGCCACATCCCCGGCGGCACGGGCATTGGCCACCTGCGAGCGGGCCTGCATCACTTTTTCCAGGGTTTCCTGTTCATACCCCATAAACTGTTTACAGGTTTCCACCAGCTTGGGCAGCTCATCGTGGCGTTGTTTCAACAACACATCGATGTTGGACCAGGCCTGGGATACGTTATGCTTGAGTGCAACCAGATTGTTGTAGATCATGATGGCATACACCACAATGACCAGAATGACGCCGAGAATAATGAATGTGCTGATTTCCATGGTTAAAAGGTCTCCTATTCCTTAGGGTGTGATATCGGCAATCCAAACGAGGATATTAATGACTAAACATTACGATCTTATCGCAATTGGCGGCGGCAGCGGTGGTCTGGCTGCCACCAAACAAGCAGCGACTTATGGCGCGCGCTGCGCCGTGATTGAAGCTGGTCGCTTGGGCGGTGCATGTGTCAACGTGGGTTGTGTACCTAAAAAAGTGATGTGGTATGCCGCCAGCCTTGGTCATGGCCTGCCTGATGCGAATGATTATGGCTTCTCAGTTAACAATAATGGTTTCGACTGGCAGAAGATGAAACAAGGCCGCGATGCCTATGTCCAGCGCCTGAATGATATTCATCTGAATAATCTCGACAAGGCCAAAGTGGATTTTATTCCGGGTCATGGTCACTTTGTCGATCGGCATACAGTTGAAGTGAATGGGGTGCAATACACGGCGGATCACATCATCATCGCCACGGGTGGACGACCACTAACGCCAAAACTGCCCGGTGCGGAGTTCGGCATTACTTCAGATGGTTTTTTTGAGTTAGAGAAACAACCACAAAAAGTTGCTATCGTCGGCGGTGGTTATATCGCAGTGGAGATTGCCGGCGTATTAAATTCACTCGGCACTAAAGTGGATATGGTTTTGCGCGGCGACCGTGTGCTAACACCATTCGATCCATTGATTCGTGACACCGTGCGCGAACAAATGGAACAAGACGGCATCGGCATTCATACCCACTTCAGTCTTTCCACCATCACCTTAGGTCAGCACGACAAACTAGTACTTGTATCCGAAAATGGACCGGAACTGTCAGGTTATGACTGCCTAATATGGGCCGTCGGTCGCGCCCCGAATAGCGACCAACTTAATTTGAAAACCATTGATTTAATTTGCGACGTGCAGGGTTTCATCTCAGTGGATGACTATCAGACTAGCAATATCTCAAATATCTATGCCATAGGTGATGTCACCGGCAAAACAACACTTACACCAGTAGCCATCGCCGCTGGGCGCAAACTGGCTGACCGCCTCTTTGGCGGCATCGCTGAAAGCAAGCTGGATTACAACAATATCCCCAGCGTCGTTTTCACCCATCCGCCAGTGGGAACAGTCGGCCTAACTGAAACACAGGCACGCGAAAAGTTCGGTGACGATCACGTCAAAATCTATCAAACCCGCTTCACAGGCATGTACCACGCACTGACCCAACACAAATCCAAAACCGCGATGAAACTAG
>CALZIQ010000067.1 GCA_945787735.1 uncultured Chromatiaceae bacterium
CTACCGTATTGCTTTTTGATTATTTTTACTTAAAAAGGCAAATTCAGATCAGGCGCCAGTCGCTGAACCTGCACTTTGAATAACGCTTTGATGTGACCAAGCGCCTGTTCATTCTGTGCCTCGAAGCGAAACATCAAACACGGTGTTGTGTTAGAGGCACGCACCAGACCCCAGCCTTCTTTAAACTCTGCTCGTACCCCATCAATCGTGATCAATTGCGCTTCAGGCAATTCTATTTTCTGTTTTAATTCTTCAATCAACTTAAAGTGCTCGCCCTCATTCATCTTGACCAACAACTCTGGCGTGCTAAGTGAATCGGGGAGCTCCGCAAAGACTTCACTGCATGACCGTTCATCTTTCGACAAAATCTCAAGCAAACGCACAGCAGTGTATAAACCATCATCAAAACCGTACCAACGATCATTAAAAAAGATGTGTCCACTCAACTCACCTGCCAGGATGGCACCTGTCTCTTTCAGTTTGGCTTTCATAAGCGAATGACCAGACTTCCACATAAGTGGCTTCCCTTCATAGCTCTCAATCAGGCGCGGCAAATGTCGACTGGACTTAACATCATAGAGTACCTGGGCACCTGGATTTTTCTCAAGCACATGCTTGGCGAACAACATTAGCTGCCTGTCAGGCCAGATGATTTTACCTTGCGAGTCCACCACACCGAGGCGGTCGCCATCACCATCAAAGGCCAGCCCAATATCCGCTTGATGATGTTTTACCTCGCTAATCAGGGCTTGCAAATTAACTGGTTGGCTCGGGTCTGGGTGATGATAGGGAAAATTGCCATCCACCTCACAGTAAAGCTCGATTACTTCACAGCCCATACTACGCAGCAAGGTGGGGGCCAGTGTGCTCGCTACACCATTACCACAATCCATCACTATTTTTAGATTACGTTTGAACTGGACATCAGCGTGAAGCCTGGCTGAATAATCTGAGCTTAGGTTCTGTTCGCTGTAACTGCCAACTCCAACAGAAAAATCACCAGACTGTATCCTGTCGTAGATTTGTTGTATCCCCTTTTCCGACAATGCCTCACCTTGCAACACTAACTTGAAACCATTGTAGTCGACTGGGTTATGGCTACCGGTTACCATAACTGCAGAACGCGCATTTAAGTAATGAGTGGCAAAATAAACCAGCGGTGTTGGCACTTCACCCAGATCAATAACATCCCGCCCGCTTTCACACAGCCCCTTGACCAAAGCTTCAGAGAGCGAATTGCTGGACAAACGGCCATCGCGACCGACCACAATCACCTGTTCTCCTTTCTCCCAGGCTTCAGTACCAAATGCCTGCCCAATCTGATAGGCGATATCAGCACTCAGCGTCTTTCCAACTACGCCACGAATATCATAGGCCCGGAAGATTGATTGCTGCAGTTCCACCTCCACCGCCTCATCTGTCACGGATGCATTTGCCTGCGCTGGTTCTTCCGATTCAAGCCCTACTGCAATCTCAGGATCGAGTACAACATCACCCTTGAGCGTGGCAGCAAGAGACGCCAGCACCCGACTGACCTCAGCCTTTTCAACATCATCAGTGAGTTTCGCAGCTGGCTTCTGCTCATCTAATTTTCTTTGGGTATTTTCATCGACTTTTTCTTCGTTGTCCTCGATTTCAATCCCGCCTTTACCCTGATACATAATATCAACATAAGCACGCTCAAATTCTTTACGCCCCATTTCAGAAGCCTCGGCGGCACTTTGTTTGGGCTCTTCATCCGCTGGTTTTTCTTGCTTGACCTGTGAATGCATTTGCCAAGACAAGTTTTCCAGATTATTCAAAGTGGGTTGCAGTTCACGCAACTCGGTACTGTAAATTTTACCCATCCACTGCCCACTAAGGCGATCACGCACATAACCGAATAAGACATTGGCACTGGCAATCATTGCCTTGTCCATCATGCGACGGTAGATAGTCATCATCAATGCCAGTACCGCGATAATCTCAACAAAGGTCAACCAGAAAAAGGTGCGCCATTCCACGCCCATTATTTCGGGGCCGATCGGAGACTCCCAATAAGACAACTGCCACGCTGCGTTTAAAAACGTGGCATTCAGCGCATCCATGCTTGATTTGGCAGCCTCATCCCCCCAACTGACAAATGACTCAAGTGCGTTATTACTAAGAAGCTGACTTAATTCCATCCGGCCATCCGGCACTTCAAGACGTTCGATTGCAGCAAGCAACGGGGCATCAGCAAAACGCACCAGCACGAAACCCACAACTTCATCACCTCGTTTGAAAGGACGCACAATATCAAGATGGCCACCACCGTCCTGCAGCTTGTGGTATTCGATACGCGGTTGTTGCCCGCTTTCAGCCTGGTAGACCAGATCAAGCTCGGTAAAACTCAACAATGGATAGGGGCCCGCCAAACTTTTTTCTTCACCTCGGCTAAACAGCATCACAGACTCGGCACTGATCATTCTTGCCAAATCGCCCTGGCGCATCTGACGACTGGATGGAAAATCAATCAACTCTACCAAATTGGGATCGGCCGCCAACAGATTTACCCTGCCAACATACTGATCAAGTATCACCTCAATTTCGTTCTTCAACTTCTCTTTAATACTGGTTGCATGACTGGCCGTGACTTTCTCTTCATGCATACCCAGCACCAAGTAGGCCCCAACAGCGAGTGCAAACAAGGCGATAACACCACTGAGATAAGCCTTTACGGTCATCATCAGCAACGATCCTTGTTTACGTCTTGATTTTTCCGTTTCTGCGTACAGTGATTTGTCTTTTAACATGGTGATATCTTTAATCTACCAGCCTAGTTTTTTAACAAGTTGAGGGTTAGTGACGTCCTGTGTGGCCGAAACCACCTTCACCACGATGACTCTCCTCAAACTCTCCCACGACGTCCAGCTCAGCCTGCACCACCGGCACAAACACCAGCTGGGCGATACGTTCGCCCACATTGACTTTAAAAGGTTCCTTACCCCGGTTCCAGCAGGATACAAATAACTGCCCCTGATAGTCGGAATCAATCAATCCAACCAGATTCCCCAACACAATGCCATGTTTATGGCCAAGCCCTGAACGGGGCAAAATCACCGCTGCCAGCGCCGGGTCACCCAGATGAATTGCGATGCCGGTGGGCAGGAGTTCGGTCTCACCTGGATTGAGCGTAATCGGCGACTCAAGGCAGGCTCGTAGGTCCATTCCGGCAGCGCCCTGGGTAGCATAGTGTGGCAGAGGAAACTCCGTCCCAATCCGATCATCCAGAATCTTAACTTGTACCTTGTGCATGATACCTCTCTGCTATCAATGTGATTAATTGGCGCGCCACTGTCTTCTTGTCAGCGCGCTCAATGTATTGTTTGCCACCTTGCCACAACACTGTCAACGCATTGTCATCCGCATTAAAACCCAGGCCTGCACCAACAAGATTGGCGGCAATCATATCCAAACCTTTACGCGCCAGCTTGTCCCGGGCGTATTGTTCGAGATTATCGGTCTCGGCGGCAAAACCGACTGTAAATCGATCGTGTTGTGATGCAACAATCGCCAGAATATCCTCGGTGCGTTCCAGTTGCAGACTTAATTCAGGCGAATGCTTTTTTATTTTTTTAGCTTCCACGCTAAGCGGACGATAGTCCGCAACCGCCGCCGCCGAAATAAAGATGTTACAACGCTCCACTTGCGCCTGAACTGCCTCGGCCATATTCGCCGCAGTTTCTACAGCAATCCGTGTGACGCCTTCAGGACAGGCAAGTTCGGTTGGACCACTCACCAATACCACCTCGGCACCGGCGGCCGCGGCAGCTTCTGCCACGGCATAGCCCATCTTGCCCGAACTGTGATTAGTGATATAGCGCACCGGATCAATCGACTCGCGCGTCGGACCGGCCGTCACCAGCACACGACATCCTGCCAGCACACCATGTAGCCAATAAACCCCAAGAGAAGCAAGCAACGCCTCGGGTTCCAACATACGTCCGGCCCCGGTCTCGCCACAGGCCTGCTCGCCTTCTGCCGGCCCCAAAAGCTGAACACCTCGTTGCTGCAGGACGCTGCAATTTTGCTGTGTCGCAGGATGAGCCCACATCACACGGTTCATGGCAGGCGCAACAAACAACGGCGCTTGCGTCGCCAAACACAAGGTTGTCAGTAAATCATCGGCTAATCCATGGCTGATGCGGGCGATATAATTTGCACTGGCTGGCGCCACCAACACCGCATCAGCCCAACGCGCCAGCTCGATATGCCCCATGGCCGCTTCCGCTGCAGGATCGAGCAAATGAGTATGAACAGGGTTCCCCGATAAGGCTTGCAGGGTCAGCGGCGTAATAAATTCAGTGGCAGAGGGCGTCATCACCACACGCACCTCGGCACCGGCCTGGCGCAAACGCCGGACCAGTTCAGCGCTCTTGTAGGCGGCTATCCCTCCAGAAACACCTACGACAACCCGGCGACCACTCACACCCGTGACAGACGGCAATATTCACTCCTAATAGCGTGTTTTGTTCAGGGGGGATAACATACCACTCTTGGGGACATAAATCGAAATACAACAACTAATATTCGACAGGGATAGGCATGGCAATAACAGACTGGCCAGCGGACGAGCGGCCACGCGAAAAACTGTTACAACGTGGCCCGGCGGCGCTCTCTGATGCAGAGTTGCTGGCGATCTTTCTGCGCACCGGCATCGTCGGCAAAACAGCGGTTGATCTGGCGCGCGAACTGCTTGATGAATTTGGCAGTCTGCGCGCGCTGCTAGAGGCCGACCAAAAGCAGTTCTGCAATGGCAAAGGCCTGGGCACAGCCAAATTCGTGCAACTACAGGCCACCTTAGAAATGAGCCGCCGCCACCTGGATGAACGCCTACGCCGTGGTAGTGCCCTGGCCAATCCGCACGACACACGACGTTTTCTCAGCGCCCGCCTGCGCGATTATGCACACGAAGTGTTTGCCTGCTTATTTCTAGACAACCGCCATCGTGTCATCCAATTTGAAGAACTGTTCTTCGGCACCCTCGACGGCGCCAGCGTACACCCACGCGAAGTCGTCAAACGCGCCCTGCATCACAATGCCGCAGCGGTAATTTTGGCCCACAATCATCCTTCCGGGATTGCCGAGCCCAGCCAGGCCGATCTGCAGATCACCCAGCGCCTGGGCGACGCCTTGGCGCTGGTTGATATCCGCATGCTGGATCATTTTGTCGTAGGTGATGGTGATCTCACCTCGTTTGCAGAGCGAGGCCTGATCTGAGCCAAATGCCTGTTTAATTATACTTCAATCTCGATTTCAGAAAAGCAACTCAGTATTTATTACGATTAAAACTTGAAACTGACCCCATAAATCTGGTATAAATTCGCCCTTCCTGCGCCGAGCGCGTGGTTTAAAAGAATTCATATTGGAGAAAGACTCATGTCGAGAGTATGCCAGGTAACGGGCAAGGGCCCGATGGTCGGAAACAACGTTTCCCATGCCAACAATAGAACCAGACGCCGTTTTCTGCCCAACCTTCACAGCCACCGCTTCTGGGTTGAATCAGAAAATCGCTGGGTAAAACTGCGCGTGTCTTCCCACGGAATGCGTATCATCGACAAGCGCGGTATCAGCAATGTACTGGCCGACATCCGTGCTCGTGGCGAGAAGGTTTAAAGGAGACTAAATCATGGCAAAAAGCGCACGCGAAAAAATCAGATTGGTCTCAAGTGCCGGCACCGGCCACTTCTACACCACCGACAAGAACAAACGTAACATGCCCGAAAAGATGGAGATCAAGAAATTCGATCCTGTTGTACGTCAGCATGTGATGTACAAGGAAGCCAAAATCAAGTAGTCAAGCCACTTGATGCATCAATAAAAATAATAAATAAAAAACCCGCTTCGGCGGGTTTTTTATTGCGACTTATACTGCATACAGTAACTCAGGTGCGGTACTCAGCGTTGATCTTGACATAATCATAAGAAAGATCAGTAGTCCAAACCTTGGCCTGCGCAACGCCTCGGCCAAGCTCTATCCCGATCGTAATCTCTTCCTTCTCCATGACCGCTTGACCGGCCACTTCGGTATAGGCAGGATCCCGGCCGCCTGCGCGGACAATGCAGACATCGTCAAGGTAGATGCTGACTCCCCCCACATCCAAAGCCTCGACACCTGCACGACCAACCGCTGCAAGGATACGCCCCCAGTTTGGATCCGAAGCAAACAAAGCCGTCTTGACCAAGGGGGAGTGAGCGACCGTGTAGGCAACCTGACGGCACTCAGCCTCATCTTTGCCACCCTTGACCTCAATCTTGATGAATTTAGTCGCCCCCTCACCATCACGAATAATGGCCTGAGCTAGGACCTGACACACGTCTGCCACAGCCGCGGCAAACTCGGAAAAACCTGAGTCGGAGCTTGAAGTGAAGGCCACATCCACTTGGCCAGTGGCCACCAGCACACAAGCATCGTTGGTGGACGTGTCTCCATCCACAGTAACGCTATTGAAAGAGCCGTCCACAGCACGCTGTAACAAGCCCTGTAACACATCAGCCTCAACCTTGGCATCGGTAGCCACATAGGCAAGCATCGTCGCCATGTCAGGGCGGATCATGCCCGAGCCCTTGGTTATTCCGGTAATAGTAACGAGCTTGCCATTGATCTCGACCTGTTTCGAAACGCCCTTGGCCACAATATCCGTCGTTATTATCGCCCTGGCTGCCTTGGGCCAGTGATCCGCCGACAGATCGGCAAAGGCGCGAGGAAGTGCAATACGAATGCGCTCAAGCGGTAATAATTCACCGATTACACCAGTGGAAAAGGGCAACACCTCTTCCGCCTGACAGCCCCCCAGCTCGGCCACAGCAGCACATGAGGCCAGTGCCGCCTGCATTCCCAGCGCGCCGGTTCCGGCATTTGCATTACCACTATTAATGAGAAGATAACGTGCTACAGCGGCACTGCCATGTTGTTTGGCAAGCACCACCGGCGCCGCACAAAAGGCATTTTTTGTGTAGACGGCCGCCGTCACTGCGCCGGGCGTAATCTCCATCAACGCCAGGTCATTTCGATTTACTTTCTTGATACCGGCTGCGGCGACACCCCAGCGGATACCCTTGACCGGCAATAGGGGTGGCAATTCGGACAAACCAACCGGCATAACTAACTTAGTTTACCGTGACACTGCTTGAATTTTTTACCTGAACCACAAGGACAGGGTTCATTGCGGCCCACCTTGCGCCCATCTCGCACGAACGGCGTCGACGCTTCACCTTCAGCAGTATTCTCTCCCTCAGGCAGAGCCGAGGCTTCGGCATGCTGAAATTCCATATTGCCACTGGTCCGACGTTGCTCTTCAACCGCATCCACATCAGCTTGATCCTGAACCTGCACTTTGGAAATAATGCCCACCACTTCATGTTTGATACGCTCAAGC
The DNA here is from genome assembly GCA_945787735.1 of uncultured Chromatiaceae bacterium. Lineage (GTDB taxonomy): Bacteria > Pseudomonadota > Gammaproteobacteria > Tenderiales > Tenderiaceae > Tenderia. Next base: position 7,401 of record CALZIQ010000067.1, read on the forward strand.
AACTCGGTAAACATCTCAAAGGCTTCACGCTTGTATTCCTGCTTGGGGTTTTTTTGTGCATAACCGCGCAAGTGAATGCCCTGACGTAGGTAGTCCATGGCGGCCAGATGCTCTTTCCATTGCGTGTCGAGCACCTGCAACATTACCGCCTTCTCAAAATGGCGCAGCACCTCACCACCGGCCTGAGTCTCCTTGGCCTGGTAAGCCGTTTCAATCTCCTCGAGAATACGAGCGCGTAAGGTCTCTTCATGCAATTCATCATCGGCATCGAGCCATTGCTGCACCGTCATTCGCTGGCCGAATTCATGTTCAAGGGCATTCTCCAGCCCTAGCACATCCCACTGCTCTTCAAGACTCTGGGGAAGAATAAATTCATTGATGACATTATTCACCACATCGACTCGGATTCCCTTGATGGTCTCGGAAATATCGTCTGAGCCCATCAACTCGTTGCGCTGTTCATAGATCACCTTACGCTGATCATTGGCCACATCATCGTATTCGAGCAACTGCTTACGAATGTCGAAGTTATGCCCTTCTACCTTGCGCTGGGCATTTTCGATCGCCTTGCTGACCCACGGATGCTCGATCGCCTCGCCCTCTTCCATACCAAGCTTTTGCATGATCATGGCAACACGGTCTGAGGCAAAAATACGCATCAGACTGTCTTCAAGGGAGAGGTAAAAACGTGACGAACCCGCGTCACCCTGGCGACCAGAACGACCACGCAGCTGATTATCAACGCGACGAGACTCATGCCGCTCTGTACCAATAATGTGCAAACCGCCGGCTTGCAAAACCTGATCATGGCGCAGCTGCCAATCGGAGCGAATCCGTTGCACAGCCACCTCATCATTCAGATCTTTGCCCTCAAGCTCAACTTCAAGGCTACCGCCCAAAACAATATCGGTACCACGACCTGCCATATTTGTGGCAATAGTGACAGCTCCCGGACTGCCAGCTTGGGCCACAATTTCCGCTTCACGGGCATGCTGTTTGGCATTCAAGACCTCGTGCTTAATTCCGCCCTTCTTGAGAAAACTTGAGAGCAATTCAGATACTTCGATCGAGGTGGTGCCCACCAGCACCGGCTGACCACGGCCATTGCAATCTTTTATATCTTCCAGGATGGCATTGAATTTATCTTGCTGATTCAAATAAACCAGATCTCCCATGTCATCTCGAGACATCGGCTTGTTAGTTGGAATAACTACAACTTCGAGGTTATAAATTTCCTGGAACTCATAGGCCTCAGTATCCGCCGTCCCGGTCATGCCTGAAAGCTTGTTGTAGAGACGAAAATAATTCTGGAAGGTAATTGATGCCAGAGTCTGATTCTCGTTCTGGATCTTTGCACCCTCCTTGGCTTCGATGGCCTGGTGCAAACCTTCAGACCAGCGCCGACCCGGCATGGTGCGACCAGTGAATTCATCAACGATAACAATCTCGTTGTTCTGCACAATGTAATCTACGTCTTTCTGAAACAGGGCATGCGCACGCAGGGCGGCATTGAGATGATGCATCAAGGCAATATTGGCGGCATCGTATAGACTTTCCCCCTCCTGCAAAAGACTATTCTGCAGCAGCATCTCTTCGACCTTTTGGTGACCTTCTTCGGTCAGAAAAACCTGCTTAGCCTTTTCATCGACAGTGTAATCGCCTTCGCCTTCTTCCTCTTCTTGCTTAACAAGATTCGGAATCAGCTTGTTCATTTTGGTATAAAGCTCAGAGTTATCATCGGTCGGGCCCGAAATAATCAGCGGCGTACGCGCCTCATCGATCAGAATGGAGTCGACTTCATCGACTACGGCAAAATTGAGCTCGCGCTGCATTTTGTCATCTGCGCGAAAAGCCATGTTGTCACGCAGATAATCAAAACCGTACTCATTATTGGTGCCGTAAGTAATGTCGGCAGCATAAGCGGCACGTTTTTCCTCAGGCGGCTGACCTGAGAGGATCACACCGACAGACAAACCAAGAAATTCATACAACTGCCCCATCCACTTGGCATCACGCTGGGCTAGGTAATCATTGACGGTAACGACATGGACACCCTTGCCTTCCAGCGCATTCAGATAGACTGCCAACGTCGCCACCAGCGTTTTACCCTCGCCGGTGCGCATCTCAGCAATCTTGCCATCGTTCAACACCATGGCACCGATCAGCTGAACATCGTAGTGACGCATATTGAGCACACGTTTACCTGCTTCGCGCACCACGGCAAAGGCTTCTGGAATAATAGAGTCCAGCGTCGCGCTATCCATAAGACGCTGACGAAACTCGACCGTTTTCGCCTTTACTTCATCATCAGTCAACGCCGTCATCGCCTCTTCCAAAGCGTTCACCTGCGCCACCACTTTCTGCATCTTTTTCAGCAAACGCTCATTGCGACTGCCAAAGACTTTTTTCAATAACTTAGTAACCATTTGCCCTTAGAAATTATTACGGAAACGTATTGGCGCTATCTGCGCATACAGGAAGACGATCATAAAACAAATCGTCTCAATTAGAAAATAAATAGCGGTTTTTTGAAAAGATTGCGCCAGCCCTTAGCGGCGCACTGTACGTACATATTTGACTGGATCTACCACCACGCCATTTCTCAGCACCTCGAAATGGACATGAGGCCCTGTCGAACGTCCGCTGGATCCCATAAGCGCGATCGACTGACCTTTCTTGACAGTATCCCCGGCCTGGACCAAATTTTCGCTATTATGCGCATAGCGGGTGACATAACCGTTACCGTGATTCACCTCTACCATGGTGCCATAGCCATAACGCTCATCCGACCAGGTCACTACCCCTGCCGCTACGGCCAAGATTTTGGTACCCAGCTTACCGGCAATATCCACGCCCTCGTGACGCGCAGGACGACCACTGAATGGATCGGTGCGGGTGCCAAAGAATGATGACAACCAACCTTTTTCAGCCGGAAAACCCGCCGGGAAGACCTCATCTTCAAGATTTCGAGTCATTAGCAAAGATTCTAGAACGGCTAGCTGCTGTTCGCGGTCATCCAACTGTTGACTCAGCCCATCAAAAGAAACCATGAAATCGCCCAGTTCCGCTTCGGCAACCACATCCGCCGTTGCGGCCGGACCACCCTGTGCCGGTGCCCCTTGAAAATCGAACTCACCCTTATCCAACTGTGCCATTTCTGTCAAACGCTCGCCCAGGGCATCAAGCCGAACAACTCGCGACTGCAATTCAGCCAATCGTAAGGTCAAGGCATTGATATTTTCCTGCGCACCCTGTTTTGCCTTCTCCAGCTCTGCCCGCTGAATCTGAAGATCAGCACGCAGACCAGCAGACAGCATTTCCTTTTGCTCAGCAACATTATTCACACCCAAGTAATAACCACTGACAAGGGCAAGAGCCGGCACAACCAGCGCGATTGCCGCAAGCATTGCTAGAACAGGCCCACGACTTATCCTTTTAGCAACACCCTTTGAGCCTTTTGGTAGTAGAATGATACCCATCTCTGTCGCCTACGATTCAATCCTTGTTTAGTTACCAAAATTCAAATGTGAAAACGCCAACATCAGTCAAAAAAATCCTGGCATCCCGAGAGCCTAACCTTCAGCGACTCATGTATAAAGCCGGGCATCTTAACAAGCTCAACTCACGACTTACACGAGTCCTGCCTTCACATCTTTCCCAGCACTGCAAAATTGCAACAGTTGAACAAAACAGACTGGTCATTCTCGTCACTTCTTCAGCCTGGGCTACTCGTCTTCGACTCCAGCAATCCTCAATTCTTAAAGCTTTTCAAGATATCAAAATTGATAATCTGACCATCCTAATAGCACCGGAAGCAGCTATAAGTACAGCTCAAACACTCCAAAAGCAACACCGCAGAATATCACCAAAGACATCTAGGCTATTGATTGACTTAGCAGAAACGACAAACGATCCTAAAATGAAAAGCGCGCTCCGCCGTCTCTCACAACATGGCCAAAAGTAAGCAATCAGGCAGCCATACCTTATATAACGGCCTTTGAGAGGATTAACTTGACGCTGATTCTAATTGAAAAACACGACTGAAGTCTAAAATTTGATCAATCATGTAGCCAAGAGCGGCTGCATGAAGGAAATAGGGGCCTGATCACTATCTTCAAATGTAACCAGCTCCCAAGCGTCTTCCTGAGTCACCAGGGAACGCAGCAGCTGATTATTAAGCGCATGACCAGACTTATGCCCACTGAAGGCGCCTATCAGACTGCGCCCGAGAAGGTAGAGATCACCAATTGCATCGAGGACTTTATGCTTAACAAACTCATCCTCATAACGCAGACCATCGTCATTCAGAATTCGGTAATCATCAACAACAATCGCATTTTCCATGCTGCCACCCAGCGCCAGATTTTTTGATCGCAGCGCCTCAATATCACGCATAAAACCGAAAGTACGTGCACGACTTACCTCTTTAACAAACGAAGTAGTGGAAAAGTCGATGCAAGCCTCCTTGGCCCGGCCGTGGAAAGCTGGATGGTCAAAATCGATGGAGAACGACACCTTAAAACCTTCAAATGGTTCGAATTTTGCCCATTTGTCGCCATCTTCAACCAAAACAGGGCGTTTAATACGAATAAAACGCTTCGGCGCCTCCTGCTCTTGAACACCTGCAGACTGCAATAAAAAAACAAATGGGCCTGCGCTGCCATCCATGATGGGCACTTCGGGGGCACTGAGATCAATGATCGCATTATCGATACCCAAACCCGCCATGGCGGAAAGCAAATGCTCAATGGTAGAAATCCGCACGCCATCCTGAATCAGCGTAGTGGACAGACGGGTATCGCCTACATTTTCGGCGCGCGCCTGGATCTCAACCACTGGATCTAGATCTACGCGACGAAACACAATACCGGAATCGATAGGCGCAGGGCGAAGGGTCAGATAGATCTTTTCACCTGTATGCAAGCCAACACCGGTGGCCCGAATAACATTTTTTAAGGTACGTTGTTTAATCATTGCTGACCGATCACTCCGAAATCACATAGCAAAACAACCATCATCTGTAACCTGACGGTAATATTTGCGCCAAGAGTACCACAATTCTTGACAGCCCGCGACGGACATATCGCCCGTCAACTGTGTACCAGAATCAGCTTTTGCTAATCAGCCTGGCGGCGCAAGAAAGCCGGAATGTCCAGATAATCCAAGCTGGTGTCCTCTGCCGTAGCGCCGCCACTTGCTGCTGCTTTCTGGGCACGCATCACGGTTGGACGGTCCAAATCTTCATATTTGGGCTCTGCTGTAACCGCCGCTGTTTCCTGCTCGGTCTGATAAACCAGTTTTACCGGCGCATCCGAAATCGCTTCTGCCTGACCCAGGCCGGTTGCTACCACAGTCACGCGTAATTCATCGGCCATTTCTGGGTCAATTACAGTCCCAACCACAACAGTGGCATTGTTCGAGGCAAATTCCTTGATCGTGTTACCCACTTCCTCGAACTCACCAATCGACATATCAAGACCGGCAGTAACGTTCACCAGAATGCCGCGCGCACCGGCAAGATCGATATCTTCCAGCAACGGACTGGCAACTGCAGTCTCGGCTGCTTCGCGGGCACGATCTTCACCACTAGCCTTACCTGAACCCATCATCGCCATGCCCATTTCCGACATCACCGTGCGTACATCGGCAAAGTCGACATTGATCAGACCCGGACGGGTAATCAGCTCAGCAATACCCTGCACTGCACCCAACAACACATCATTGGCAGAGGCAAAAGCCTGTAACAGAGAAACATGCTTGCCCAATACATGCAGTAGCTTTTCATTTGGAATAGTGATCAGCGAATCAACGTGCTGAGACAATTCCTCAATACCCACATCTGCGACACTATTACGCTTATTTCCCTCGAATGAGAAAGGACGCGTAACCACTGCCACTGTCAGGATCCCCATCTCTTTCGCGACCTGCGCCACAACAGGTGCCGCACCAGTACCCGTTCCTCCACCCATACCGGCAGTAATAAACAGCATGTCCGCACCGTCGATCATTTCGATAATACGTTCTCGATCTTCCAACGCCGCTTTACGACCAATATCAGGGTCCGCGCCTGCACCCAGCCCCTTGGTAATATTCGAACCCAGCTGCAGCACTGTCTTGGCAGACGACTTTTTTAGCGCCTGAGCATCAGTATTGGCAGTAATAAAATCCACACCTTCAATATTCCCTGCCACCATGTGCTCGACAGCATTGCCGCCACCGCCACCAACACCCAACACCTTAATCACTGCGTTTTGTGTATATGTATCCATTAATTCAAACATGTCCAACCTCCTGATCACCGAAATAAAATTCTGTTAAAAATTACCCTTGAACCAATTCTTCATTCGCTCCCAAACGCCTTTTGCACTTCCCCCTACCATCGAATCGCTGCCACGATCGCTACGATGCTGGTCACCAAACAGCAACAAACCAACGCCCGTGGCATAAATAGGATTCCGCACCACATCCACCAATCCAGTCACGTACTGGGGCGACCCCAGCCGCACCGGCATGTGAAAGATTTCTTCCGCCAACTCCACCACACCTTCCATCTTTGAACTGCCGCCGGTCATTACAATCCCGGCGGCAATCAAATCTTCAAAACCGCTCCTGCGCAGCTCCGCCTGTATCAGCGTCAACAATTCTTCATAACGAGGTTCAACCACCTCAGCTAGGGTCTGGCGCGCCAGACGCCGCGGCGGCCGCTCACCCACACTCGGCACTTCAATCGTCTCTTGCGGACTGGCCAACTGAGTCAAAGCACAGGCATATTTGATCTTGATCTCTTCCGCGTGTTGAGTCGGCGTGCGCAGGGCGACTGCAATGTCATTGGTGACCTGATCACCGGCAATGGGAATCACCGCGGTATGACGAATCGCGCCATCGGTAAACACAGCGATATCGGTGGTACCACCGCCGATATCCACCAGACACACACCCAACTCTTTTTCATCATCCGTCAAGACGGAATAACTAGATGCCAACTGCTCGAGGATGATGTCATCCACTTCAAGGCCGCAACGGCGCACACATTTGACGATATTCTGCGCCGCACTCACCGCACCGGTCACCATATGCACCTTCGCCTCTAACCGCACGCCCGACATACCGACCGGCTCTCGAATACCTTCTTGTTTATCGATAATGAATTCCTGCGGCAGGATATGCAGTATCTTCTGATCAGCCGGAATAGCCACCGCCCGCGCCGCATCGATGACACGCTCCACATCGCTCTGATTCACCTCGCTGTCACGAATGGCAACGATGCCATGTGAATTCAGACTGCGAATGTGACTACCGGCAATGCCGGCATACACCGAATGAATCTGACATCCCGCCATCAACTCTGCTTCTTCCACCGCACGCTGAATCGACTGCACTGTGGACTCGATGTTGACCACCACCCCTTTCTTCAGTCCGCGCGAGGGATGTGAACCGATACCGATCACCTCCATGCCGCTATCGGCCGACACCTCGGCGACAATGGCCACCACCTTCGAGGTACCGATGTCTAAGCCGACAATCAGATTTTTTTCTGCCTTTTTCGACATCTAAACCCTATCTCCAGAACTTTCCGACTTCATCCCCATCAGCACAGCAAAACCATTGGTGTAACGCATATCCACACGTTTTACCGCAGCCGCACGTGCCTGCAACTGCGGATAAAACAGAACAAAACGCTGCAAGCGTTTTTCAACCTCACTGCTCCCCAATAAAACCTTTGTGGTGTCGCTCAACTCCAACTCCCAGGCGCGTCGTTGTGTCAAAGTAATACGTTTCAAACCCAACTCACCCTGCTGCAAAGCCGCATTAAAAATATGAAACTGACGCGCCATCATGGCGACTGTATTTTCCGGTCCGCGCAGCTCAATCAATCCTTCAGGAAAAGTCTCTGCGGCGGGATAAAACAACTCACCATTTACATTAACCAAGGCCTGATCACGCCAACGGGCCATGGCCATCTGCTCATTCACTGTGACATGCAAAGTATCCGGCCAGACACGACGCACCTCCACTCGACTGACCCAAGGCAATTCACTCACCGCCGCCGTTACTGCATCCACATCAAGACTGAAAAAACCGCCATTCACCTGCAGCTTGACCGCCTCATGCAATTCCGCTTTCGACACTTTGTTAAATGGTGCCTCGAGCTTGACCTGCTGAAATGGCAAAGTCTGTGGGTCGACCAGCTTCAACCAAACGCCATAAGCAACCGCCAGCAAAATCAAACCAGTCCCGGCCAAAGTCATTAAACGCGGATTCACATCCCAACGCCGCACCTGCTCTGCTTTCTTTTTCTGCACGCGGCGATTGACCTTTTTCTTTTCCTGACGCCAAAGAATTTTCATAGAGCACCTCCGACCGAGGTATCGCCAAACGATGTTTCCAGGATTCGCCAAACTAAAGATTCAAAACTCACACCGGCGGCTCGCGCCGCCATTGGCACCAGGCTGTGATCAGTCATTCCAGGCACAGTGTTTACTTCCAACAGATAAAACCGGCCCTGCTCGTCGGCCATAAAATCAACCCGCCCCCAACCACTAGCACCAACCAGATCAAATGCGACAATAGCCAAGTGTTGCAGCTCGGCCTCCTGCTCAGCACTTAAACCACAAGGGCAGTGATAGCGCGTATCATTGGCAGCATACTTGGCCTCAAAGTCATAAAAATCGCGCGGCGTCTCGAGCCGAATAGCTGGCAGGGCCTCGCCATTCAGCACCGCCACGGTGTATTCCGCACCTGTAATCCATCGTTCAACAATGACGCTGTCATCCTTTGCCGCCGCTTCACGCACTGCATGAGCCAACTGCGATGGATCGCTTACCTTGCTCATGCCGAGACTGGACCCCTCACGCGCAGGCTTGACCATCAGAGGCAAACCCAGCGTCTCTATTACATGATCAAAATCATCCGATGCGCTCACCTTTAAATAAGAAGGGGTCGGCATCCCTGCACTCTGCCACAACTGCTTGCAACGAAGCTTATCCATGCCTAAGGCAGAACCCAAAACACCGCTACCGCTATAGGGCATGCCGATGGTTTCCAATGCACCCTGCATCACACCGTCCTCACCACCGCGGCCGTGCAGAATGATAAAAACGCGATCATATTCACCGTCGCGCAGATCCATCAAAATGTTGTCTGACACATCCAACTCATGCGCATCCACACCTTGATCCAACAAAGCCTTCAATACCGCCGCACCACTCTTAAGCGAGATTTCACGCTCGGCTGAGCGACCGCCCATCAGCACCGCCACCTTGCCGAAAGCCTTCGGGTCAGTTACTTTTTGTGCTTGCAGCACCATGACTACACCATCTCCCCGACGATGTGCGCTTCACGAATCAATTGCACACCATGCTGACGTTCAACCTCAGCCCAAACCTTTTCGATCAAGACTTCAATATCCGTAGCAGATGCATTGCCGCTATTGATAATGAAATTGGCGTGTTTTTCCGACACACAGGCACCACCAATGCATACACCTTTCAGACCACTTGCCTCGATCAGACGCGCAGCATGATCACCTTCGGGATTTCTAAACACAGAACCACAGCTGGGCAGACCGATCGGCTGAGTCGCGCCACGTCTTTCCAGCAATTCTTTAATGCGCACCGTGGCGGCTTCGCTATCTCCACGATGTAATCTGAGGTGTGCAGCGACAAACCACTCATCACTCACACCTTTGACATGGCGATATGCCACCTGAAACTCTTCCGGCTGACGCAGATGACGCTGACCCTTACGGTCAATAGTTTCCACAGCCGCCACGTGTTGCCAGGTCTCACCGCCAAAAGCACCTGCATTCATGGCCAGGGCACCCCCCATGGTGCCGGGAATGCCGGCCAGAAACTCCATCCCGACCAGATGCTGACGGGCACA
>CALZIQ010000068.1 GCA_945787735.1 uncultured Chromatiaceae bacterium
GGAGTGGCAGGTGGGCCACAACATTGTTTCCAGCGATCAGGAGTTTCCCTCAAATCGTATTGTATGGGAATCACTGGGCCATCACGGCGTTGAATTTCGTGAGGCAGACCTGTACAGCGCCGCCACCCCTGAAGACGCATTGTTTGCCAAGGTGGATCAAAACACACGTTTGATTACTATCAGCTCAATTCAATATGCCACTGGACTGCGCATGGACTTGGAACGTATCGGCCGGTTTTGCCGCGAGAACGGCATCTTGTTTTGTGTCGATGCCATTCAGAGCTTAGGGGCTGTGCAATTTGATGCGCAAAAAATAAAAGCCGATTTTGTCATGGCCGATGGTCACAAGTGGATGCTGGGTCCGGAAGGTCTAGGGCTGTTCTATTGCCGCCCAGAAATGCGCGATCAGCTCAAGCTGAACCAGTACGGCTGGCACATGGTCGATCCTCTGGGCAATTACAGTTACAAAGATTGGAAGGTGGCCAAGACGGCGCGTCGTTTTGAATGCGGCAGCCCAAACATGGTGGCGATTCATGCCTTGAATGCGAGCATCAAACTGATTTTAGACATCGGAATGGAACAAGTGGAACAAATGGTGCTGGATAACAACCGTGATCTGTGTGAGCGTATTACTCGAATGGCAGGGCTTGATTTACTAACCAATACCGAAGAAGGCCGATTTGGCGGCATTGTTACATTTTCAGCAACAGACAAAGACGACGATGAGTTGTTTCAGCAGTTGCAGCAACATGAAGTGCAGTGTGCGCTACGCGGTGGCGGAATTCGTTTCTCGCCCCACTTCTACACACCCAAAACACAACTGGATCAGGCGCTGGACATTGTAGAGAATTGCTTAAGCTAGTTTTGGCAGTCGGGAAACAGTCTATAGAAGTTGCTGGTGGTCGCGCTAGCCACGTCTTCCAGTGAAATACCCTTCAATTCAGCGATATGCTCAGCCACATAACGGGTGTAGCCCGGCTGGTTACTCTTGCCGCGATAAGGCACTGGTGTCAGGTAGGGCGCATCGGTTTCGACCAGCATCTTGTCTAGCGGACATAGTCTGGCCACCTCTTTCAGGTCAGTTGCGGTCTTAAATGTGACGATGCCTGAAAATGAGATGACAAAGTTCAAGTCAATGGCTCGCTGGGCGGTTTCCCAATCATCGACAAAACAATGCATGATGCCACCGGCCTCAGCGGCACCCTCTTCGGCCATGATGTCGAGCGTATCTGGCTGGGCGTCGCGGCTGTGGATGATTAGCGGCTTGCAAGTCTGCTTGGCGGCACGGATGTGGCGACGAAAGCGTTCGCGCTGCCAGTCTAGGTCCCCTTCACTTCTGAAATAGTCCAGCCCTGTTTCGCCAATCGCGATAACCTTAGGATGGGCCGCCAGCTCGACCAGCCGCTCCGCGGATGGATCTTCACCTTCGTCCTCGTTGGGATGAACACCGACCGAGGCATAGACATTTTCGAAGCACTCGACCAGCTGCATCATCTCGGGCCAGAGTTCCAGATTTATGGCAACACAGAGCATCTGGTTAACATCAAATGTCTTGGCCTGCTCTATCACATGATTAATGTCACCACCCAGAGCGTCTAGGTCTAAACGGTCAAGATGACAATGGGAGTCAACCAGTTGAATACTCATAAGGAATTTATTTCGAAATGCAAAGAAGGATTACATGGTATGCGTGGGACGCTCTGATTTCAACGCACCGCCCAAATAGGTTTCAATTTTTTTGCGTGCGTTTTCACCATCGTGGTCTGAAGCGAATTGAACGCCAATACCCGCCACACGGTTGCCCTGGGCACCCTTGGGTGTCATCCAGATCACTTTGCCGACGATGGGTAATTTTTCTGTTTCGTCCATCAACTTCAGTAGCATGAAAACCTCATCACCCAGGTTGTAGTCCTTGTTAGTGGGGATGAACAGGCCGCCGTTTTTGACGAAGGGCATATAGGCTGCATACAGGGCGCCCTTGTCCTTTATTGTTAACGACAATATCCCCTGACGTATCGGGGGTGGGGAGGTTTTCTTATTCTCTTCTTCAGCCATTGGCTTAGTTATCGTATCTAACCTTCTTTATCTTTAAACAATTTAACTGTTTTGCGCACGAAAGGTATTTTGCCACTGAATAAGCACAGATTCCATAATTAGAGATGGGTTGAAGTTGCGTTCGAACTCCTGCATCGCTTGCCTGATACGGTCCTGTAGCAGAAAGATGTGCTTTAAAGATACCTGATTTGCCAACTTAAGCAAACGGGCATTCAGGTCCGGATTGGCTCTGTATGGTACGTCCTGGCCCGCTGTTTTAAACCGGACCATATCTGTGCTCCACGAATAGAGGCAATTCAGGCTCCAGGGCAGTCCTATTTTATTGCATTCGGCCGCCATGGAGACCGGGGCAAGCTTTTGCGCAGTGAGTTGTTCCAGCTTCTCAAGCAGCGAGAGGCGCTGTTCCTGCATGCCCTCTTGCGCCAGCTGCATCGCTTTGAGCGGGGCGCCTTCTGCCAGGGCTAGCAACAGGTCAATGTCAGCGTCTGGCGCGAGCTGTTGAGCCAACCAGTCGCGACCAGCATGTATGTCTGCCATGTCGAAGCGGATCTCCTGACAACGTGAGCGGATGGTGGCAGGCAATTGCGCCGGCTGATGAGTCACCAGCAGTAACAGGGTGTCTTCGGAAGGTTCTTCGAGGGTTTTGAGCAGGCTGTTGCTGGCGTTAATATTCATGGCTTCAGCCGGGCTGATAATGACAACCTTATGCCCTGCATACTGGGACTTGAGCGATATAAACTGGCCAAGTCCTCGAATCTGATCCACAGCAATGGCCTTTTTGCCCTCCAATGGAGCGATCAGATTGATATCAGGGTGATTACCGGCCTGAAATAGCTGACAGTAGCGGCACTCGCCACAGGGTTTGCCATCTTGGTTGCAGCTTTGGCAAAGCAAGCTCTGCGCAAACAGGAGGGCAAATTCCTGCTTGCCTAACCCCTGCGGCCCAGTGAGCAAGATAGCATGTGGCAAGCGGCCCTGGGCACGGCTGGCCTGTAAACGCTGCCATTGTTGCTGATGCCATGGCAGATATTTAGCCATGCTGCTTGATCAAGTGATTGACCACCTCGCTGAGTTGAACCTTGACGTGGTCGAGCGGCCGTGAGGCATCGATGACGCAATAACGTCCAGGGTTTTTGCCGGCCAGCTCAAGATAGGCCTTTCGAACCTTAACGAAAAAGGCCTGTTGTTCGCGTTCGAAACGGTCTGCAGCCTGATCACGTCCAGCAGCGCGAGCCAAACCTATCTCGACCGGCGCGTCGAGCAATAGAGTGGCATCTGGACGCAGCTCGTCCTGCACCCATTGTTCCAGTTGGGCGATTCGCGTCGTGTCGATGCCGCGTCCACCGCCCTGATAGGCATAGGTGGCATCGGTGAAGCGATCACAAAGCACCCACTGGCCTCGTGCAAGCGCTGGTTTAATCACTTCGGCCAAATGTTGAGCGCGCGCGGCAAACATCAAGAGTAGTTCAGTATCCTCAACCATGCTCTGGTTACGATGGTCGAGTAGCAAGTCACGGATTTTCTCACCGAGTTCCGTGCCACCGGGTTCACGCGTCAACACCACTTGGATACCTGACGCAAGCAGGGACTGATGTACAAAATCCATGTTGGTAGATTTCCCTACCCCTTCGATCCCTTCAATGGTAATAAACAGGCCTCGGCTCATTCTTTGTCTCATCTTCTTATCGTTTGAGCTGGTATTTTCGCACTGCATTGATGTGTTCTGCCAGTGTAGTGGAAAAATAATGACTGCCATCACCCTTGGCGACAAAATAGAGGCTTTCGCCCTTGGCCGGATGTAAAGCGGCATCAATGGCCTCGGCGCTGGGCAACGCAATAGGCGTTGGTGTCAAGCCGTGGCGGGTATATGTATTGTACGGCGTATCTTGCCTGAGATCTTTGCGTCGAATATTGCCATCATAATTTTCCCCCATACCATAGATAACAGTTGGGTCAGTTTGCAGGCGCATCTTTTTTAACAGACGGCGCACAAAAACACCGGCGATTTCTGGCCGCTCTGCCGCCACCGCGGTCTCTTTTTCGATGATTGAAGCCATGATTAGCGCTTCGTAAGGAGTTTGATAGGGTAAATCCTGCTCGCGCTGTGTCCACGCCTGTTGCAAGTATTTTTCCATGTCATCATAAGCGCGCTTGAGAAAGTCGAGATCAGTCATGCCAGCAGTGAAGTGATATGTCTCCGGCATGAAGCGACCCTCCGGATGTTCGCCTGGCAACCCCAATTGTTGCATGATTTCTTCAGTGTTTGAGCCTTTGAGTGTGTGGTGCAATTTTTCATGTGCATGAATGGCCTGAAGCATTTCTTTAAAGGTCCAGCCTTCCACGACTGTCAAAGCGTATTGAACTACTTTACCCGACACATATTTTTCCAACAGCTGCATCGGTGTTAAGCCAGGTTCGATCAGATACTCTCCAGCCTTTATCCGTGATGCTTGACCATACCAGCGGCCGAGTATTGTCAGGTAACGCGGGTGTTCAATCAGTCCTTGTTTTTGAAGTTGATAGGCAATTTTACTGAGGCTTGCCCCTGGTTCAACAACAAACAGGCGTGTTTCGTTTAGATTAATCGGGGTTTGCTTAAAATTGAACAGGTCAATCACTAGCCAAGCGGTGACTAGGCCACAGAGCAAGATCAGCACAGCAAAAATTTTAAGCGTCAGGCTATACAGCTTCATGCGATTCGTCATTCAAGCGGGTGGATTGCACTGATGACATGATGGCCTGTGTTACCGGGCCTATCTTATAGCATTTGTGCTCGAGTTGCCGGACAGGCCAGATACCGATCAGAGAATTGGTGAAAAACAGTTCGTCGGCAATGTCGATATCCGCCGTAATAAAACGTCCGACCTTAACTGGGATTTGAAGCCTTTGGGCGCGCAGCTGAATCACGTCCCGCATAATGCCTGCCACACCACAGGTTGACAAATCTGGAGTGCAGAGCTGCCCCTGCTTAACAAAAAAGAAGTTGCTCATGGTGCCTTCAATTACATGGCCAGTGCTATCGAGCATGAGACCTTCAATGATTGCTTCGTCATGCCATTCACTGCGTGCCATAACATGCTCAAGGCGGCTCAGGTGTTTGATGCCGGCAAGCATCCGATTAATGCCAATGGTGTTTCTACAATACGTTGCAACAATGCCCTGGGTTTGACGTTCAGGTGGATAATCAGGCCAGTCATAGGCAGTCAAAAAACGGTTCGGATGTGATTGTTCTGGTGGACGATAGCCTCGCCCGCCGCTGCCGCGAGTGATTACGATTTTCACGACAGCGTTTGTACAGTTCTCAACCAGACTTCGTGCCTCGATCAACAATACCTCAGGATCAGGTAACGGAATATTCAAACGACGGCAACCATCGAGTAGGCGTTGTATATGCCTGTGCCAGAATTCGAATTGCCGGTTACGTACGGCGATGGTTTCAAACAGGCCGTCGCCATACATCAGGCCACGATCCTCCAGGCCGATTGAATCGGCCGCCTTACCGTTAAGCAGAAACATGCTCATCTACTCTCAACGCCCTCAGCAGCCCACGGGCCTTGGCGCGTGTCTCCTGAAGCTCATTCTCTGCCACCGAATCGGCTACGATGCCGGCGCCGGTACGAAAACTTAATCGATCACCTTGCATTAACATAGTACGGATTAGTATGTTTATATCCATGCGGCCACAATGACTAATATAACCAACTGAGCCCGTGTATGGACCCCGCGCAGTCTGTTCAAGTTCCTGGATGATTTCCATGCAACGCACCTTGGGGCAACCAGTAATTGTGCCCCCGGGAAACACGGCGCGGATCACATCCGCCGGGGTGATTTCAGGCCGTATGTAACCAGTTATATTGGAGACAATGTGGTGCACATGGGCATAGGATTCGAGCACCATTAATTCATCGACTTTAACGCTGCCAGGCTGGCAGACACGCCCCAAGTCATTACGCTCTAGGTCAATCAGCATAACATGCTCGGCCCTTTCCTTGGGATGGGCCAGCAAGGTGTCTGAATAAGCCTTGTCTGCGGCCTGATCTGAACTGCGGGGTTGGGTTCCGGCAATCGGCCGGGTGCTGATCCGACGATCAATGACATCGACCAGACGCTCAGGTGATGAACTGATAATTGCGTTGCTCTGAAATGTGACCAGGGCGGCAAACGGGGCCGGATTTTTGAGGCGCAATGATTGATATATTTGTTCCGCCCTTGTGTCAGCAACTGCTACCTCCCAGGCGCGTGAAAGATTGACCTGAAACACATCGCCTTCACGGATGTATTCGCGTATCCGTGCGACCCCATCCAAAAAGTGCTGCGGCTTATCTTCGCTGATGCTTAATACCTTCGGGTCAGGACATGTTATGTCGCTTGGCTCAAGACTGGCGATATCCTTCTGGATCAGGTCGATCAATCCCTCCTGTCCTGGTTCGCAGACAATATATGTACATTCCTTTTCATGGTCACGTATCAACGCAGCGGGAAAACGGGTGGCAAAGGCAGTGGGAAGTGAGCTGTCTTGTGAAGATAGCTGCAGCGTCGGTTCAATCTCGTTCGCCATTTCGTAGCCGAGATAAACAAACCAACCACCGTTAAACGGCATGGTTGATGAAGATATCTCTATCCTGTCAGTCTTCCAGGCCTGGCTCAATTGCGGCAAGAATGCTCCGGTGTTTGCGCTAATGGTATCCGCTGGAAATGCAAACAGAATGTCATAACGTGAGTGTGGCGTGTCATGTACCACACTTTCGAGCAAATGGGGATAACGCTCAGCGTTGAGCTGATGCAGCTGCAGCAAATCGAAATAGCGTGCGAGCCTGAGGGTGGACTCTGATTGATTGCTCAACGCACTGCACCCTCTATCAACACTAGCTTTTACATCCTGAAAAAAGCCTTAGATTTTGGCAAGAACCAATGTGCCGTTGGTGCCACCAAAACCAAACGAATTGGAAATCGCCACATCAATTTTCATCTGACGTGCTTCGTTAGGCACATAGTCAAGATCACAATCAGGATCTGGTGTCGTGTAGTTGATGGTTGGCGGTGCCACCTGGTCGCGGATTGCCAGTGCGGTAAAGATCGCTTCAATTCCCCCGGCGGCACCCAACAGATGACCGGTCATAGACTTGGTGGAACTCATTGCAAGCTTGTAGGCGTGATCACCAAACATGCCCTTAGCGGCCATGGTCTCAGCCTTATCGCCGGCAGGTGTAGATGTACCGTGAGCATTGATGTAATCCACCTGATCAGGGTCAACACCCGCATCTTTCAGTGCCAGCTCCATACACTTGCGCGCGCCCTCACCACCTTCACTCGGCATTGTCATATGGTACGCGTCACCATTCATACCAAAACCAATCAGTTCGGCATAGATAGGCGCACCACGACGCTTGGCGTGTTCGTATTCTTCGATCACAACCACACCGGCACCATCGCTCAGTACGAAACCGTCACGATCTTTATCCCATGGGCGGCTGGCGGTTTCAGGGTCGTCATTACGAGTGGATAACGCACGTGCCGCAGCAAACCCACCCAGCCCAGTAGGTGATGTCGCCATCTCCGCGCCACCGGCGATCATCACATCGGCATCGCCGCGTTCGATAATGCGTGCAGCTTCACCGATGTTATGGGTGCCTGTGGTACAGGCAGTTACGATGGCAAGATTGGGGCCTTTCATACCGTACATGATGGACAGATTGCCCGAGATCATGTTGATGATATTACTGGGCACAAAAAAAGGTGATATCTTGCGCGGTCCGGATTTATCAAAAATCTGCCGGCCCTTTTCGATACCGGGCAAACCACCGATGCCGGAACCCACCATTACGCCAATACGATCGGCATTTTCATCAGTTATTTCTATAGCTGAATCTTCAATCGCTTCTTTTGCCGCTGCGATACCGTAGTGAATAAACGGATCCATCTTGCGGGCCTCCTTGACGGAGATGTAATTACTTACATCAAAACCATGCACCGAGCCGCCAAAGCGTACGCTAAATTCAGAAACATCAAAGTGCGTAATAGGCGCGATACCGCTTTTACCAGCGAGAATATTCTGCCATGACTCTTTTACAGACAAGCCAACCGGGCCAACCATGCCCATTCCAGTGACGACTATACGACGCTCTGTGCTCACGCTTATATAACCTCTGATTTTCCCTTACGCAATTTAATGCTCGCTTCTTTTGATGAAGCAAAAGCAAAGGCCGCAAGCTGCGTCGATTCTAAAAGTATAGAATGTAGACGCTATGCAGCGGCCTTGATTGGACTAATTTAGTTTTAGCCCTGACTTGAATTGATGTAGTCGATGGCTTGCTGAACAGTAGTGATTTTTTCAGCTTCTTCATCTGGGATTTCACACTCGAACTCTTCTTCCAGAGCCATTACCAATTCAACGGTATCGAGGGAATCTGCGCCCAGATCATCGACGAAAGAAGCCTCAGTTGTTACTTCGTCCTCTTTAACTCCAAGTTGTTCAACGACAATCTTTTTGACGCGTTCTTCGATAGTGCTCATGATAAATTCTTCCTCCAAAGATATTTGTATGCAGACCCAGCTGCGGTCGGTATTTTATCCCGAATACCGCGAGTTGCAAGCGAGATCGCGGCAAATGATACAGGAAATTCATTGAAAATTGTTAGTCTTTAATTCTCGCCTGATAAGTCAAGTTTGGTTTTTCCAATTAACCCATATACATGCCGCCGTTTACATCAAGCGTAAAACCAGTGATGTAGGCGGCACCGGGCGACGCCAAAAAGCTGACTGCAGCGGCAATCTCTTTCGGTTTTCCCAGACGATTTAATGGAATCTGTTTTAACAGTGCTTCTTTTTGCTCTTCGGGCAGGCCTTTGGTCATGTCGGTATCAATAAAACCAGGCGCTACGGCGTTGACGGTAATACCACGTGACGCGACTTCGCGGGCCATAGATTTGGTAAAACCGAACACCCCCGCTTTAGCAGCCGCATAATTGGTTTGACCTGCATTACCGGTTTCGCCCACAACCGAAGCGATATTAATGATGCGCCCCTGTCTTGCTTTCATCATACCGCGCATACAAGCCTTGCTCATACGGTAGACAGATTTAAGGTTAGTTTCCATGATGGCATCCCATTCATCATCCTTCATGCGCATGAGTAAATTGTCGCGGGTGATGCCAGCATTGTTGACTAAAATTGACGGCGCGCCAAAATCCTTGCCAATCTGATCCATCAGGGCTTCAATCGACTCTTGAGAAGTTACATTAAGCACCAGGCCGGCACCCTTAATATTATCTTCATTCAAATAGTTAGAGATGGCTTCTGCGCCACTCTCTGAGGTCGCCGTGCCAATTACGATGGCGCCTTGCTGACCCAGCTCAAGCGCAACGGCCTGGCCTATACCACGACTGGCGCCGGTAACGAGGGCGATTTGATTTTCAAGTGTCATAGCGTGTTCCTTTTGTCAGTCTTTAAGCCTGGTGGGCCTCAAGTGCAGCCGTTAACGTTTTTACATCGATAACCGGCATGGCCGTCATATCACGCTCAATACGTTTATTCAGACCCGCCAATATCTTACCTGGACCGCATTCAACCAGAGAGCCGACCTCTGCTTTTGCTAAGGCCTGAATTGTTTCAACCCAACGCACAGGACTATAGAGCTGTTTTGCCAAAACATCACGAATCCCATCTGCAGATGTGTGTGAGGCAACATCAACATTGTGAATTACACTAATTTTAGGGGTGTTAATCTTGATATCAGCCAATGATCGGGCCAGCTCATCAGCAGCATCTTTCATCAGGCTGCAGTGTGAAGGCACGCTCACTGGCAGGATCAAAGCACGCTTGGCACCCGCTTCCTTGGCAGATTCCACCGCACGCGTTACTGCGGCGCTGGTGCCTGCTACAACAACCTGTCCCGGCGCGTTGAAGTTGACCGCCTGAACCACCTCACCTTGCGAGGCCTGATCGCAGGCCGCAATCACCTGCTCGTCGGTAAGCCCGAGAATGGCCGCCATGGCGCCTTGTCCTTGCGGGACAGCCGCTTGCATCAGCTGGCCGCGTTTTTCCACCAGTTTGATCGCAGTAGTGAACTCGATCGCACTAGATGCCACCAGTGCGGTATATTCACCCAGGCTGTGTCCGGCCATATGGGCAGGTATCGCACCACCGGCGGCCTGCCACACCCGCCAGGTCGCGATGCCAGCAGCAAGCATGGCGGGTTGCGTTTTGTCTGTTTGATTCAGCTCGCTCTCTGGCCCGTCCTGCACCAAATTCCACAGGTCATATCCCAAGGCATCGCTAGCCTCAGCAAATGTCTCTGAAATCTGTGGCCACTCTCCACCAAGCTCTGCCAGCATGCCGACAGACTGGGAACCCTGACCGGGAAATACAATAGCAAAAGACATTAATTAATATCCCTATCTAATTGTTTATTTAGAACTTAAGAAGTACCGAGCCCCAGGTGAATCCGCCACCAAAAGCCTCCAGCAATAAAGTGTCGCCACGTTTGATGCGTCCATCACGCACTGCCACATCCAACGCTAAGGGTACGGAAGCCGCCGAAGTATTGCCATGTTCATTTACAGTCACAACCACACGCTCCATAGGCATGTTCAATTTTTTAGCAGTCGCAGTGATGATGCGAATATTGGCCTGATGTGGCACCAGCCAGTCGATATCACTCTTTTGCATGTTATTCGCTACAAGTGTCTCGTCAACGATGCGCCCCAGTGTGCGCACTGCCATTTTGAAGACTTCGTTGCCCTGCATTTCCATATAAGCTCTGCCTTGCTTGACCAGTTCAAAGTCAAGCGAGATACCGGCCGGGACATGCAGCAATTCATCATAATTCCCGTCCGCGTGCAGGTGGGTTGAGAGGATTCCAGGCTCTTCGCTGGCCTCGAGCACAACCGCTCCGGCACCATCGCCAAATAACACACAAGTGGTGCGGTCTTCCCAGTTAGTGATACGGGACAGGGTTTCAGCGCCAACCACCAGGGCTTTTTTGGCACTGCCGGTGCGGATGAACTTATCCGCCACGGTAATCGCATAGATAAAACCTGAGCATACTGCCTGCACGTCAAAGGCGGCCGGGCCATGAATGCCCAAGCGTTTTTGCAGCAGGCAGGCGGTGCTTGGGAAGATTTTGTCTGCCGTGGTGGTCGCGACAATCACCAGGTCGATTTCTGAAGCGGTCACGCCGGCAGATTCAAGTGCATGGCGAGCAGCGGCTTCCGCCAGGTCGCAGGTGGTTTCACCTTCTACGGCAATATGCCGCTTACTGATTCCAGTGCGTTCCTTGATCCATTGATCTGAGGTTTCCACCATTTTTTCAAGATCGTGGTTGGTCAGGATCTTTTCTGGCAAGAAACTGCCCGTTCCAGTGATTCTTGAATACGTCACGCTATCCCACCTGTTGCTGTGTCAAAAGGCTTTCGAGTTGCTGATTGATCTTTTCCGGTACTGATTTTTCAACTTCCAGTACGGCTTCTTTTATTGCATTGGCAAAAGCAAATGCATCAGCACCACCATGACTTTTAACGACGATTCCACTCAAGCCTACCAGGCTTGCACCGTTATACCGGCGTGGGTCGATTTTGTTCTTGAGTGCCTTGAGTACTGGCATAGAAACAACCGCCGCCAACTTGCAAAAAACATTGCGGGAAAAATTTTGTTTGAGGAAGTGAGTAATCATGGTGGCTACACCTTCACTGGTTTTAAGTGCTACATTACCAACAAAGCCATCGCACACCACTACATCTACCGCACCTTTGTAGATATCATCGCCCTCAACATAGCCCACATAATTGATGTCGCTCTTGGCTAGCTGGCGAGCAGCCTCTTTGACACGCTCGTTACCCTTAATTTCTTCTTCACCAATATTCAACAAGCCGACGCTAGGGCTTGGATTGTTGTCTATCGCTTGAACAAGCACGGAGCCCATCACGGCAAACTGAAACAACACATCAGCACTGGAGTCAACATTGGCGCCAAGATCCAGCATATGGGTATGCCCTTTCATTGTCGGCAAGGCTGAAATAATTGCAGGACGGTCAATGCCAGGCAGTGTTTTAAGCACAAACCGTGCGGTGGCCATCAAGGCACCAGTATTACCAGCGCTGACACAGGCATCGGCACAGCCATCCTGAACCAGGTTGATGGCGACGCGCATGGATGAGTCTTTTTTGCTGCGCAGCGCAACTGAAGGCAACTCATCCATGGCAACCTGTTGTGAGGCGTGTTTGATCTGCAGACGTGGACCAACATCTGCACCCTGGCGGCGCAGCTCTTCAACCAGCACCTCCTGGTCGCCGACCAAGATCAGCTTGAGTTCTTTGATGTCCTTTAAAGTACTAAGGGCGGCTGGCACGACCACACTGGGGCCATGATCGCCGCCCATAGCATCTAGGGCGATAGTTAAACTCAAGGATTACTCGCCTTTATCAGCAATCACCTTGCGGCCACGGTAATAACCATCTGCAGTCACGTGATGACGACGATGTACTTCACCTGAAGTTTCGTCAATTGACAGAGTCGGTCCACTCAGGGCGTCATGTGAACGACGCATCCCGCGCTTTGACGGACTCTTTTTATTTTGTTGAACAGCCATTGTACTAAACTCCTATCTTTTCTCTTCGATGCTTTGTTGCCAAAACTACTTTTTGCGCTTCAACTCCGACAACACGGCAAACGGATTGGGTTTTACATCCGACTGCTCAATTTCTGATGCTGCCTTTTGTAGCGTTTCAATTACAGGCTCACAGCCCTGCTCCTCATGCAATGCCACAATTGGCAATGCGAGTATTAATTCATCTTCAACAATCTCTGCCAAATTGACGGGTTCGTGTTCCACGATGCAAGGCTCGTAGTCGCGCGACAGATTACGCCCCTGCTCATAACTCGAAACAAAACCTAAGGCCACATCTGTAACGACGGGCACAGACATTGGTTTCATGCAGCGCTGGCAAGTCATCTGAACCTCTGCATTCAAATGCCCAGTCGCACAATGTATGCCTTGCTCATCAATGCCAAACTGTAGTGATACGCTGACTGAACCATTGGTTTCAGTCAACGCCTGCGCCAGTCGTTCCATACGGGTTAGCTCAATTGAGCCCTGCAGCAACCGCCCCTGACGGGCCAGCTTAAATGGGGCAATCTGTACAGGTAAGCGCTGGTCTGACATAGGCGCGGAATAATAAAGGTAAAGCCCCCTGCTGTCAAAGAAAATTCTTATTTTTCACTCTGTTACCACAATTACAACTTGACTTGGCAATAGCTTTCTCGTAGAAACCAGTAAGAGGTCTGATGCATTTATCGATGCTTAGATTGATGGGGATTTTGTGGTTTACCTGCCATGGAGTTTCGGTCATCACAAATTTAATTTAAAAATCAATATGATAAAAAAGATACTTATCGCTAATCGAGGAGAGATCGCGGTCAGGATCGTAAGAGCCTGCGCCGAGATGGGGATCAAATCGGTGGCCATCTATACCGATGCGGACAGGCATTCCCTGCATGTCAAAAAGGCCAATGAAGCCTACAACCTGGGACCGGATACCGTTGCCGGCTACCTAAATGCCCACCGAATTGTTAATCTGGCCGTGGCCGCTGGCTGTGATGCCCTACACCCTGGCTATGGGTTTTTGTCCGAAAATCCACAACTAGCTGCTATCTGTCAGCGCCGCGGCATAAAATTTATCGGCCCCTCGGCAGATGTCATCCGCAGCATGGGCGACAAGATTGAAGCCCGCACCGCCATGATCAACGCGGGAATTCCCGTCACACCAGGCAGTGAAGGCAACGTGGAATCACTTGAGGCTGCTGTCGTATGCGCCAAAGGCATCGGTTATCCAATCATGCTAAAGGCGACTTCGGGCGGAGGTGGCCGTGGTATCCGCCGTTGTGAAAACGAATCCGATCTTAGACGCAACTATGACCGTGTGATTTCAGAGGCCACCAAGGCCTTTGGCAGTGCCGAGGTATTTATTGAGAAGTGCATCGTCAATCCCCGTCACATCGAGGTCCAGATTTTGGCTGACAGCCATGGCAATGTAATTCATCTGTTTGAACGGGATTGCTCCATTCAGCGTCGTCATCAAAAACTGATTGAGATAGCCCCTTCTCCGCAGTTGTCGGAAGAGCAACGTGAATATATCGGTGATTTGGCTGTTCGCGCCGCCAAAGCAGTAGGCTATCAGAACGCCGGCACAGTGGAGTTTCTACTTGATCAAGATGACACTTTCTACTTCATGGAAATGAATACCCGTCTGCAGGTGGAACACTGTGTCACAGAGCAGATTACTGGTGTTGATATCGTTCAAGAACAGATCCGCATCGCCTCCGGTCTGAAGTTACGCTATCAGCAGGAAGATATTCAGCGTCGTGGCTTTGCCATGGAGTTTCGCATCAACGCTGAAGACCCCAAGAATGATTTTCTGCCCAGTTTTGGTCGGATCACGCGCTATTTCGCACCAGGTGGCCCGGGCGTACGTACCGATGCAGCAATCTATAGTGGTTATGAAATTCCGCCCTATTATGATTCCATGTGCGCCAAACTAACTGTCTGGGCCTTGACCTGGGATGAACTGCTAGATCGGGCAGAGCGCGCGTTACAGGATATTGGTGTGTATGGAATAAAAACCACTATCCCCTATCAAATCGAGATTGTGAAATCACAAGAGTTTCAGAATGGCAGCTTCGATACCAGCTTTGTCGAAAACCATCCCGAGTTAACTGAATACTCGGTCAAGCGTGCTCCACGTGAATTGGCCGCGGCAATCGGCGTTGCTATCGCAGCGCATCTTGGACGATAGACAAACAAACGAATTAAAAACAGATAATAGACCTATGGATAAAGTACACATTACCGACACCGTTCTGCGCGATGGCCATCAATCACTCATCGCAACACGGATGCGCACTGAAGACATGCTACCTATCTGCGACAAGTTGGATAAGGTTGGCTATTGGTCGCTTGAGGTTTGGGGTGGCGCCACCTTCGATTCTTGTATTCGCTTCCTAAAAGAAGATCCCTGGGAACGTCTGCGTCAACTCAAACAAGTACTGCCAAACACACCCTTACAGATGTTGTTGCGCGGACAAAACCTGTTGGGCTATCGCCACTATTCTGATGATGTGGTGAAAGCCTTCGTTGAACGCGCCGCAGAAAACGGTATCGATGTATTTCGTATATTTGATGCATTGAATGACACACGCAATCTGCGCGTCTCTATAGAGGCAGTGAAAGCAGCAGGTAAACATGCCCAGGGCACAATCAGCTACACCACCAGTCCCGTGCATAATATTCAGCTATTTGTCGAAATGGCAAAAGAACTTGAAGGCATGGGCTGCGATAGTATCGCTATCAAGGATATGGCCGGCCTACTGACACCGATGGTGACAGCGGAACTGGTTGAGTCCATGATCAAGGTAGTGAAGGTGCCGATTCATCTACATTCACACGCCACGTCCGGGCTGGCATCCATGTGCCAGCTGAAGGCCATCGAGCACGGCTGTCGCCACATCGACACGGCTATCTCAACCTTTTCCGGCGGCACCAGTCATCCACCTACGGAAAGCATGGTGGCAGCACTTAAAGGCACGCCGTATGACACCGGTTTGGACCTGGAATTGCTGCAACAGATCGGGTTTTATTTCTTTGGCGTGCGCAAAAAGTATGCCCGCTTTGAGAGCGACTTTACTGGGGTTGATACACGCGTCCAAGTCAATCAGATTCCAGGTGGCATGATCTCCAATCTTGCCAACCAGCTGAAGGAGCAAGGCGCGCTGGAACGCATGAACGAGGTGCTTGAAGAAGTGCCTCGGGTGCGTGAAAACCTTGGGTATCCGCCACTCGTGACCCCAACCTCACAGATTGTGGGCACACAGGCTGTCTTGAATGTGCTTTCCGGTGCCTGTTACCAGAACATTAGCAATGAAGTGAAATTTTATCTGCAAGGCCGCTACGGCAAGGCGCCCGGCAAAATCAATGACATTGTGCGTCAAATGGCCATCGGCAATGAAGATGTCATTGAGTGCCGCCCGGCAGATTTGTTGCCACCAGAAATGGATAATCTGCGTGAAGAAATAGGCACAATGGCGACCTCTGAAGAAGATGTGCTGACCTACGCTATGTTTCCGGAAGTGGGCCGAACATTTCTGGAAGAGCGTAATGCGGGCAACCTGGTGCCTGAACCACTGGAAGCCGTCGGCCAGAACGAAACGTCTGGAGCGACGCCGGTTGAGTTTAATGTCACCATGCATGGTGAAACTTACAATATCAAAGTCACCGGCACAGGCCATAAGGGCGACAATCGCCGTCCCTTTTATGTTTCCGTGGATGGTGTACCCGAAGAAATCGTGGTCGAAACGTTGGAAGAGATTGGCCTTGCCGACAGCGGCGAAGTGCTACCGGCCAAGACCAAGGGAAGCAAACGTCCTCAGGCAAAAGCGCCCGGGCATGTGACCACCTCCATGCCGGGCACCATTGTCGATGTTCTGGTAAAAGAAGGTGATGAGGTTAAAGAAGGTGATGCCCTACTCGTCACGGAGGCCATGAAGATGGAGACGGAAGTTCAGGCGCCTATCTCCGGCAAGGTAGTCGCTGTTCATATCCAGAAAGGCGATACCGTCAATCCGGACGAAACCCTGATTGAAATCGAATAGCTGAATGGAGCAACAGATTGTACTGGCCTCTTCATCGCCATTTCGGCGTGAATTGCTGGAGAAATTCGGGCTGAGTTTTATTTGTGATTCACCCGAGATTGATGAATCAGCACAGCAAAATGAAACGCCGGAACAACTGGTCACTCGTCTGGCCATTGAAAAAGCAAACGCAGTTGCGACCAGGCATCCCAATGCCTTGATTATTGCTTCAGACCAGGCCGCTGTTTTGAAGAATCAGATACTTGGCAAGCCTGGCAATCATCAGTCGGCCAAACTGCAACTCGCCCATGCCTCTGGCAA
>CALZIQ010000069.1 GCA_945787735.1 uncultured Chromatiaceae bacterium
GATCCTTGATGTGATGATTACTTAATGTGCTTAGTTTGAATCGAATTAAAGAACATAAAAACAAATCAATCAGTGACGGAAAATTTTACAGTAAATCCTAAGCCCTTTTTAGTGTTGTGGGATATTTTTTAGAGATTGATTAAGATAACGTTATCTAAATCAATCTTTTAAAAAGCCACAATAATCTAAAAGTGTATATTGCATGTTTTATGCATATACGAGAAAAAAAGAGAAGGCACGCCATTAAGGTAGCTGGCCATAATCCTAGACATAAATACGAAGAACAAGCTCATGGGTAATCTTAAGGAGGAAAGAATGAAACGGAACCAGCTATTCAATACGCATAAATTTCGTGAGCAAGGTGTGTGTGTGAAATTTACGCGCTTGCCTAGTGTCATGCTGGTAGCTATTGGACTTTTGTTATCTAGTGGCAACGCTTTCGCTGTGTTGCTTACGTCTATCGCCCCTGAATTGACTGCTAGCGGTGAAGTAGAGATGAGCATAGCCACTGCCACCGGGAACATGACTCAGACCGGAGAGATTCGGACGACTGAAGGTGGCGCAACCACGACCAGTAGCTTCACCACGGCAGCGCCCACAACCAACCCTTTGACGGGAACCCTGACTGATATTGACGACGGCTTCGGCGTCAGCACGGATCTGGATGGTCTCTTTCAAAGTGGCGATTATCAGTTTACTGTTGATTTCACTTTGGACCTCAACAACAGCTCATTAACCGACATCTATAAGGTTACGATCCGAGTGGACTATGATCATTCGGTAGATGCAGGTGGTGCTGATGCCTATGCCCAGTCCCAGTTTGAGCTAGAACTGGATACGGTCGATTTTCTGATACTCGAGGTTTATTCTGAGACAAACCCCGGAATCGGTCAGGATTCGAAGAGGACCAAAACGGATTCCGTGGTGGTGGGGCAGGGAACGAATGGCGCCACAATCTCCGATGTTGATTTCTTCTTGTTCGATGTAACACTGGCAGCAGGTGCGTCGGGCCAGGTTACAGCATTTGCCAATTGGGAGGGGGGTGTCTTTGATGACCCTGGCAACTCCAATGTGGATGGCATCTTTGATATCAGCATCGCCGCTGTCGTGTGCGAATCAGGCGATGGCTGTGCACCTCCACCAAATGGAGTGCCTGAACCTGGCACATTGGCTTTGCTTGGACTCGGATTGACGGGCTTGGCTTCATTCGCACGCCGCCGCAGAGGAAAAGTGCTGATTGAGCGGAAATTCGTATAATCAGCACAGATAGCTGTTTGAGAATAGATGCGCTACTAAGATAACTAATAAGCAAGCATCTCAGCTTAACTTAAGGAGGAGGGAAAGCATGCGATCTAATCTGTCCAACACATTGCTAGTTATGGCCAGTACTGCAGTGCTTGTCACGGCAATAGGTTGGGGTAAGCCGGTTGCTGCAGCGGAGCCCTTTATTGGCCAGATCCAATATTTTCCCTACAATTTCTCCCCCCGTGGTTGGTCCTTTTGCAACGGGCAATTAGTCTCTGTGTCTCAAAACACGGCCTTGTTTGCGCTGCTTGGCACCACCTTCGGTGGCGATGGGCGTACCACGCTCGGTCTGCCCGACATGCGCGGGCGCGCACCTATCCATCCGGGTACGGGGCCAGGCTTGACGACTAGACGTGGGGGCGAGAAAGGCGGTGTCGAGACGGTTACCTTGACCACAAACCAGATGCCAGCCCATAGCCACAATCTTATGGGCACCAACAATATAGGTGACCAGAGCAATCCGACCGGCAATACCTTGGCTCGCGATGGCCGTGATAAAACCTACCGTAACGAGGCACCCAATACGGATATGAATAGTGCATCCGTGGTTTCAGCCGGTGGTGGCCAGGCCCACCAAAACATGCCTCCGTATCTTGCGCTTAACTGCAATATCGCAATGGTTGGTGTTTTTCCGACGCGGAACTGAATGCCGCTTAGCCCGCGCGTCACGAAGGATTGCTTAAATAATAGATCGAAGATTTGGGTTGTCGACAGACAAAGGAGGAGCCCCATCATGTCCCGTAAGCTTTCAAATGCCCTGATGAGCATCATGGCTGCCGCAACGATAGTCACCGGTATGAGCTGGAGCATGCCCGTGACAGCGGTCGAACCTTATATAGGTACAATCCGCTATTTCGCATTCAACTTTGCGCCGCGGGGTTGGGCCCATTGCGACGGGCAGCTAATGGCTGTTAACGAGAACGACGCCTTGTTTTCTCTTTTCGGTACTATCTATGGTGGCGATGGTCGCACTACCTTTGGTCTGCCCGACATGCGTGGGCGCGCTCCGATTCACCAGGGTAGTGGTCCCGGCTTGACCCCACGACCTATTGGCCAACGTGCTGGTGCGGAGCAGGTTGCTCTTACTGCCAATCAAATCGGACACAGCCATACTCTGATGGCGAATACCGGTGCGGGCAACCAATCGAGTCCCACTAATAATTCACTCGCCCAGGATACTGGGGATAACACTTACCGCAATGAAGCACCAAGTGTGGCAATGCATGCGGATTCCATTTCTACGGCTACGGGGGGAGGGCAAAGGCATGAAAACATGCCGCCGTTTCTTGGTGTTTACTGCAATGTTGCCTTGGTCGGTGTTTACCCATCACGCCACTGACAGCCAATAATGCACATTAAGCCTAATTCTGCGCGCATCGATGTTTGACTTAGGAGGAGCCTTCTCATGACCCGCACGCTTTCCAACATGCTGATGACGACAGTTGTCGTCGCCGCGCTTGTGTCTATCATAAGCTGGAGCAAACCCTCACTGGCCGTTGAACCGTTTCTTGGACAAATTGAATATTTCGGTTTTAACTTTCCTCCGCGTGGCTGGGCGCAGTGTGATGGGCAACTGCTCCCGATTAACCAAAATCAATCCTTGTACTCCCTGCTTGGTACCACATTTGGTGGCGATGGGCGTACCAGCTTTGCCTTGCCTGATATGCGTGGGCGTATGCCTGTCCATGATGGTGGGTCCGCAGGCACCGGTCTGACGCGACGAAATCTGGGTAGTAAGGGTGGCCAGGAGAGTGTCATCTTGAGCGCGGCTGAAATAGCTTCACACTCGCATACCTTGCGAGGTAACACAGGTGCGGGCAATCAATCTCTGCCGGGAGGGAATACATTAGCGGATGACAATCCGGATGAAACCTATCGTAATGAAGCCCCAAACACCAGTATGCATGCCGGCTCCATTAGTAGCGTGAGTCAATCACACGAAAACATGCCGCCCTTCCTGGTGATTAACTGTAATATTGCCTTGACTGGAATTTTTCCATCGAGAAACTGAAGCGGCTTAATCAGAGAAGGCGTTTAATCCTGCGTGGGCTTAGCCTATATGGTGAACTGTTGTAGCGAGACTTATGAGTAGAACTTTGAGAGTACCCCTAGTCTTGGCGCTTTTGTTCAGCGCTTTATTTTCCATATCAACACATGCTAGCAATGACGCTGCCTCTGAATTAAAGCAGGCGCAGAAAGCACTTGCCGATGGCGACTACAACAAGGCTTATCCTCAGTACCTGCACTTTGCCAAGGAGAAAGATAATCCCTTGGCTCAGTTCACGGTGGCAATGTTTCACCAACTGGGTTGGGGAGACGTTCCGGTGGACCGAGCCGCCGCCTGCCTGTGGCATGAAAAAGCAGCTGCCGGTGCCATCCCAGCCTCGACGCATTTTTTCGCCGAGTGCTTCGAGCAAGGTATCGGGCGTCCAATCGATTATAGTCAGGCAGCGCTCTGGTACGAAAAGGCTGCTCAGCTTGGGCATTATATGTCGCTCTGTTCTCTCGCCGATCTCTATATGAGCGGGAGTGGAGTTGAGAAAAACCCGAAGATAGGGCTTGAGCTGTGCCTGCAGGCAATCGAAAAGGGGGCGATTCCGGCAGAGGTGAAGGTGGGCCGTTATCTTCTGGAAGGTGATGTCAGCATCCGCGACCCAGAAGCCGCACATGCTTGGTTCAAAAGGGCAGCTGACAAATCGCCCGTAGCCCAGTACTTCCTTGGTACCATGCACCGTGAGGGTCTCGGGCATGAGAAAAGTTTGAAAGAAGCACTCATGTGGTTCGAATCAGCGGCGAGTCAGGGCTACGTGCCGGCCTATTTTCCTACAGCAGAGCTGTATTTTAGTGTTAGCCCGGATTACAAAACGCAACGACCATCGGCACAGGCGCTTGCCAAGGCCTATATGTGGCTCTCAGCAACGATCAAACGAAGCAAAGATCCTGAGGAAATCGAGAAGTCTCAGCGCATGCTTGAACAGGTGCATGGCATCATGCCGGACACCTGGATTCCAACCCTAGACGAACGTGTAAGTACTCATCTTGCCGAGCATTCGGTGCAGCCCTGAGCAAACACGACTCAATGCTTCATAAGTTACGCTGTTGTGGGCAGGCATAAAATCCAGATTCGCAACACCTTTCGGTAGGGATAGTCATGTCCACTTTCTAACCAGCTTTACAGCAGGCTTCTCGACCAGTGCGAATGATGCCATTGCAATCACGATCGTCAGTGAGAGACTGAGCAAGCCAAATACAATCCAATGCTCCACAGCATCCCATGCATATGCAGCCATATAGCGATCCACCATTAAAAGGCACGGCAGATGATAGATATAGATGCCGTAGGAGATGCTCCCCAGGGTGCGAAGTGGAAAGCCATCAAGGCAGCGTCGAGCTAGGCGGGTACGAGGCGTGCAGACGATCATCGCCGTTAACAGCAGAGTGACCAACGGGAAACCATAACGGGCGTATGGAAGTTGGATTAGATCTTGGAAGGGTGTAGAAAGCAATATCAGTATCGTGACTAAGGCGCACCAAAACACAAACTCGCTGACGCGTTCAAACTTGAGAGAGTGTTCCCGAACAGCGGTGTTAATGTATAGAAAGATATAGCCGGCGATCACGCCAAGAAGAAAGTGGGGCAGGTGTGCCAAGAGGGAATGGCTGAGTACGGCCCCAAAAGGCCGAACCCAAATTAATCGATGGTCGAGTGGCCATTCGATTATGCGTGTAACGTTGCTGATCAGTGAGTAATGTGCAAGGTAAGCGCACACTGCTATGAGAATAATAAATAGTAACGGAGAATACCCCTTCATCCTGGCTACGAACATGAACAGCAAGGGCAGCAGAATATAAAACTGCATTTCAACGGCAAGTGACCAGAAGGGGGCATTGATACTAAAAATTGAAAACTCAGCGAAATTAAACAGAAATGCATAATGCAATAGAATATCTGAGAATGCGCTGGGGAAATGCCACATGCCACTCAAAATAATTAGTAAGGTCAAGGCGACATAATATGCAGGCATAATTCTAGCCACCCGTCGTAGAGCATAGCTCTTCAGGTTGGGTAACTCACTTCCGGCAGTCAATGCCTGCCAAAAGGGAATGCTTAACAAGAATCCACTCAAACTAAAGAATAGGGAGACTCCATACTCTCCATTTTCTAAGAATTGAGCGACATTGAAGGGGCCTAGATGACTGTCGAAGCGGACGGTTTGGTTGAAATGAACGGAAAACACCGCTAATGCGGCAAGTCCTCTCAAACCGTCCAATCCTTTTATATGCATAGGGTGTCGCAGTGCGAAAATGATCCACCTGGCAGTAGCATAGACTTAAAACGTGTAAGCATCAGTTGATACAGACCTCGTCCAAAACCACCCCCATTAAGTGGCTTCTTCATTCTTTTGCATTATAACTTTGCAGGATAATAGACGACTTTGCCTTCATGATAATATCTGACATGAATACCTCTCGTCCTTTGTAAGCTAGAAAGCGGTACATATTTATTTCTCCGCTATCTACGGAATGTTATGTTGATTCGTTGTTTCAGGCTCAATGGTCAGAACATCTTCACCGGTCTCCTTGCGAATTCGCTCTCGCTTTATCTCTGCTATCATTTCTTCTTTGCGGCTGACCTTACTGCCTACCCAGACATCCATCAGTTTAGCTGTAACCAAATCACCACTGACATTGATGGCTGTGCGGCACATGTCGAGGATACGGTCCACTCCCATAATCAAGGCAATGCCCGCGGCGGGTATGCCTACAGTACCCAATACCATAGACAAAATAACGATTCCCACACCGGGTGTTGCCGGTGCTCCAATCGAAGCACCAACTGATGTCAGGACGATGAGCGCCATACCACCAATGCCAATTTCAATGCTGAAAATCTGTGCCAGAAATAAAGCTGCAACTCCTTGGTAGAGTGCTGTGCCATTCATATTTATCGTGGCGCCCAGTGGGATAACAAACTGAGATACAGAAGGCCTGACCTTGAGTTTTTCTTCTGCAGTTTTTATAGAAAGGGGCATTACAGCTGCGGAACTGGAGGTTGAGAAGGCCAGCAGCAATACTTCCTTGACTGCCTTGATAAACTCAAATGGATTTAGCTTTGCGATAATAAAGATGATTACTAGGTAGACACAAAACATCAGCAAAAGTCCTAGTAATACCGTGCCAACATAGACTGCCATACCGAGTAACGCATCCATGCCCAGTTTTGCCGTCAATTGGGCAAGCAAGCCAAAAACCGCTATTGGTGCCAGCAGCATCGCCCAACGCACTACGGTCATACAGACCTCCTGCAACGAACCCATTAGATCAAGCAGGGGTTTGGCTTGTTCAGGCGCCATCATCACCAAAGCAATACCAATCACCATGGCAAAAATCACCACCTGCAGCATATTGCTTTCCACCATGGAGCTGAGAGGGTTTGCGGGTAGCAAGGTGATGACCTTTTGAGGTAGCTCCTTAAGCTCAAGCGTCTGCGGAGCTGCCTGTTCCACTGTGACCGGCAGGGTGCCCAAAGTTGCCTGCAGTGCCTGACTGTCGACATAGGTGCCGGGTTTGATTATTGAGGCGACGGTCAAGCCGATGATGATGGCCAGGGCCGTGGTTGCGATGAAAAACAACACCACACGTAAGCCAATTTTTCGTAGTTGCTCTAAATCTTCTGTGGCAGCCAGACCTCGGATAATCGAAGCGAAGACCAGGGGGATGACGATCATTTGGATCAGGGCTAAGAAGAGTTTACCCGGAAAGGCAAGCCAGTCACTGATCGTCGCGGCGGTGCCGGGCTCAACCCAGCCGACAGAGGGGCCTAGAAGTATACCGACGATAATTCCTAATACCATGCCGATCATAACCTTCAGCCACAATCGGCCACGCACCAGGTTTTGGAGGTAATCAGCCAAATATTTTAAAGAACGGGGATTAAGGGCATCAATGGCGAAAGTTTTTTCAATTTTGTCTGCCATGACATCACTCGGTGATATGGAGTTAGAAAGTTAACAGTTAGTGTAGTCAAAAAGTCAGGTCTGTGTAGTCTCTGTCGCGTTTTTATAATAGCGATAGATGTAGACAAGCGCGATGTGAATATTGCATAGTCTTTATGGCCCTTTTGTTTAAGGTGTGAAATTAGAGAGGTCGTGTATATGCGCCGATTTAATAATATTATTTGCGTAGTCTCAAATGAATCTCAGACAGATCCGGCATGGACACGCGCACTTGCCCTGGCTGACCACAATCAGTCTCAACTCACTATTGTGTCAGTGCTTGAAAAGTTTCCAGCAGGTGGCTATTTACCCAAGCTAGAGTTAACGACCGATACCTTGCAACAAGCTATGGTTGCAGAGCGACAACAGAAATTATCTGAACTGATCAAATCGAATAGTGCGCGTATAGCGATTGAGGCTAAAGTGCTCCAGGGAACTGAATATTTTGAGATAATCCGTGAAGTGCTTCGTAACAAACATGACTTGGTGATTAAAAGCGTAGATAGTGACCTGGAATTTAGTGAACGCTTGTTCGGTAGCGATGATATGCACTTGCTACGTAAATGTCCCTGTCCTGTCTGGTTATTGAAACCAGGTGAGCCAAAACAGTATCGACGCATCATAGCCGCGGTGGATTTGGACGACAATTATGGGGATAGCAAGTTGGCTGAGTCTCAAGCGCTCAACCAGCAAGCACTGGAAATGGCCTCATCTCTTGCATTGTCTGAGTTTGCTGAACTGCATGTTGTCTATGCATGGGAGGCATTGGGCGAGAATTTTTTGCGTTATGGGCGCGCTAATCTTTCTGATGAGAGCGTGGATGCCTATGTAGATGCAGAATTCAGGCGTCACAAGCAATATCTGCATGATGCGATGGATGCACTGGCTGCGAAGCTTGGCATGGACACATCCTCTTATGTAACACCAAAGTCAAAATTATTAAAGGGAAATCCACGCCAAGTCATTCCTCAATATGCGAGAGTTATTGATGCCGACCTGGTAGTTATGGGAACAGTGGCACGTACAGGCATCTCCGGTTTTATTATTGGTAATACAGCCGAGAGTATTTTGAATCAACTCGATTGTTCTGTCCTTGCAATAAAACCCCCGGGGTTTGTCTCCCCAGTTCAGCTCAAGCAGTGATATAGCTATCCTCGCCAATAGGTTTGCTCATATCGGAAGGTTTAAGGTGTACATGGCTTGCGAACAAACAAAAAGTATCATGTGTTCTGGGTGGTTTACCTTTATCTTTAGAACCGCTTCGTTAATGATTTTTTGGTGGTGGCTAACAGGTGATGAACTAACGTCCTGGTGGGTGGGTTTGCCAGTGTGTCTGATGGCTGCCTTTGTCAGTATCAAAATCTTTCGGCCTTCAGCGCTCATTCGTTTCAGTGTGGTGCCGCGTTTTCTGGTGTTTTTCTTCAAGTATGCGATTGTTGGCAGCATTGATATTGCAAAGCGTGCGCTGAATCCTACGCTTCCCATTAATCCGGCGAATATTCACTATCTCACTTGCTTACCGTCAGGAGCGGTGAAGATGGTTTTTATTGCTGTGCTTGGGCTATTGCCCGGCACACTATGTGTTGCCAAAGAGGGACCGCACTTGCTCATACATGTAATCGATGCTGACATGGATATGGAATCCGAATTGAGATTGCTGGAAACGTTGATCGCTGAATTGTTTGGTGTGGAGCGCATGGATGAGTGAGTTGTATCTGTTTTTGGCGCTGATTCTGTTGCTGACAGTGTTGACCGGTCTGTGGCGCGTTGTAAGTGGGCCGACGGCGGCGGATCGCATGGTTGCCGCTCAACTGTTTGGCACCACAGGAGTGGCGTTGGTGTTGTTGATGTCGAAAGCCTTGGAAATGGCAGCGTTACGCGACGTGGCATTGGTGTTTGCGCTATTGGCGGTGGTGACCTTGGTAGGTTTTCTTACTCACTACTGGCCTAAAGGAGACGGTGATGCTTGACTGGCTTGGCACTTTGCTAGTGTTGTGTGGCATACCATTTTTTATCGCCGGCACAGTCGGTTTGTTGCGTTTTCCCGATCTCTACACCCGGCTTCATGCCCTGACCAAAGCAGATAATATGGGGCTCGGATTTGTTGCGTTTGGCATGGCATTACAAGCTCAGGGGCTTAATGAAGCACTGCTGTTCATTTCAATCTGGTTGTTTGTTTTGATAGCCAGTGCGGTAGGCAGTTATTTATTGGCAAGTCATGCACATTCGCGAGGGATCAAGCCGTGGTTGAAACGCTGATCTTAGGCGCATTTGATGTTGCCATGTGCGCCGGTCTGCTATGGCTGGCATGGCGTTTGCTGAGTGTGGATGATCTGTTCACTGCAATCGTACTGTTTATCTGCTACGGCCTATTTATGGCGTTGACATGGGTGCGCCTCAAGGCACCTGATATCGCTATGGCGGAGGCAGCCATCGGGGCCGGAGTGACTGGGGTATTGCTACTGGCAGCCTTAGGGCGCATAGCGCCTGTTTCCTTGGATAGAATGAATGCATCTTCCAAGAAGAATATCGTCGTGGCAACCATGGCTACCATAGTAACTGCCTGCCTAACCTTTATGATCCTGGACGGGCCCAGCGCGGCAGATATTGTAAAGCTACAAGTGAGCAATGCAATGGTTGACAGTGGCGTGACTAACCCGGTGACTGCCGTGCTGCTCAATTTTCGAAGTTACGACACCTTGCTTGAAGTGGTGGTGTTGCTAGCGGCTGTGATCGGTGTGTGGTCATTG
Source organism: uncultured Chromatiaceae bacterium (assembly GCA_945787735.1). GTDB lineage: Bacteria > Pseudomonadota > Gammaproteobacteria > Tenderiales > Tenderiaceae > Tenderia. Next base: position 10,052 of record CALZIQ010000069.1, read on the forward strand.
GGGCCGTCGTTCCCGCCTTCTTATGGTGCTACCGACAGTATGCTCTCCACTGTTGTGAGATTATTGATTCCCCTAATGATCGTTGTAGCGGTCTATATCTTATGGGTGGGGGCCTACGCGCCGGGTGGTGCCTTCCAGGCGGGTGCCGTGTTGGCTGCGGCAGGACTGTTGTGGTTATTGATTGGACAAGGCAATTCAGTTTTCACTGAGAGAAAAGTCATGCGTTTTATCTTGGTGTTGGGTCCCTTGGTGTTTGCGCTCTCGGCATTGTTGCTGCTGCTAGTCGAAGGCGGTTTGCTCAAATATCCAATCGCCACCGCTGGAAACTGGATTTTTGTAATTGAAACCGCCGCACTGATTTCCATTGCCGCCACCTTGATCGTCCTGTTTCTTGGCGGACGACCTTCGTCTAACCAGGATGAAGAGAGGGGGGCATGAGTAGCGGACTCTATATTCTGACCGGAGTCGCCTTGTTCGGTATCGGACTGGCGGGTGCTTTGCGCCTGAACCAGCCACTGCGCAAGCTTCTTGCTCTGAATATTATGGGAAGCGGCATCTTATTAGTATTTGTCTCGCTGGCCTATCGAGGATTGGCTGAGTCGCCCGATCCCGTACCTCATGCCCTGGTGTTAACTGGAATTGTAGTAGCCGTTGCCGCGACAGCTTTAGGTCTGGCGCTAATGGTGCGCATCCATAAGGCGGAACGCAAAATAGATGAACAAAAGGCAGGGCAATGAGCCCAGCGCTTCCCATGATAGCGCTGATTTTTATCCCCTTGCTGGGTGCCTTTTATAGCTTTGTCTTGCCTCGGCAAGGGCGGTTTATCGCATTGATTACGGCCTTCTTCATTCCACTATGCCTAATCGCTTTAATAATCACGCTGCTTGACGTGGGGCCATTGCGCCACTCGGTGGGTGGTTGGGGGGTACCGCTCGGCATTGACCTTTACGCCGATGGCCTAAGCACCTTTATGCTGCTGACGACGTGTGTGGTTTGCTGTTTTACAGTGATTTATGCCTGGGGCTACTTTGCCCATGAGCGAGAATCGACCCTGTTCTGGTCATTGGGTTTGCTATTGTGGGCGGCCCTCAATGCACTGTTTCTCGCAGCAGATGTATTCAACCTCTATGTCACTCTGGAACTGCTTGGTTTGACGGCGGTGGCGCTGACGGCACTGACCGGCAAGCATGACTCCCTAAAGGCTGCGATGCGCTACCTGATCGTGGGTTTAGTGGCATCGGGATGTTACTTGTTTGGTGTTGCCATTTTGTATGGCGGCTATGGCGTGCTTGATCTGCAAGCCTTAGCAAGCATGTTGCGCCCCGAGGCCGTCAGTTATATTGCCTTGGCGTTGATGACAGTGGCATTGTTGACCAAATCTGCATTGTTTCCCATGCACTTCTGGTTGCCACCTGCACACGCAAATGCCGCAGCGCCGGTGAGCGGCCTGATGTCAGCGCTGGTGGTCAAGGCATCTTTTTATATCCTGTTGCGCTTATGGTTCCAGTTATTTCCTGAGATAACTGGCCAGGCCGCTGCCAATCTTATTGGTCTGTTGGGTGCAGGCGCCATTTTATATGGCTCTTTTCAAGCTTTGCGACAAACACGCATCAAATTGATGGTGGCTTATTCCACGGTCGCTCAGTTGGGCTACCTGTTTCTGGTGTTTCCTTTGGCCGCTGCAGGGCAGGAGGAGGCGGCAATGTACGGCGTGCTTTATCTTGTCTTGGCCCATGCCTGCGCAAAGGCGGCGATGTTTCTTGGCGTCGGCGTGGTGTCGCATGGTGTGGGGCATGATCGTATTGATGAGATGCAAGGCCTGGCCAAGCACATGCCTGTTACAGTGTTCACCTTTGCCATGGCGGGCATCAGTCTTATGGGGCTGCCACCCAGCGGTGGTTTTGTGGCTAAGTGGTCGTTGTTGGTTGCAGCGATGCAAAGCGGGCAGTGGGGCTGGGCAATCGTTTTGCTAGGTGGCAGTCTGTTGGCTGCCGTATACGTGTTCCGCTTGCTGTCGCCAACATTTTTGCAGCGCGGTGTGGGTGCCGACATTGCTGATGAACGGCAGTGGCCTTTGATGATATGGCCGGCATTTGTATTGGCACTCATCGCCGTTGCGTTGGGCTTTGTCTCCCCGCTGTTCTTTGATCTGCTAGCCATCGGTATAGGGGGCTGAGATGAGCTGGAACGCGTCATTGCCTCTGTTGCTTGTACTTAGTTCCCTTATACCGGGGCTGCTGATATTTTTCGTCAAAGAGCGAGACTATAAGCTCCGTATCAGCCTCAACATGATTGGCGCCTCGCTAAAAATCGTATTAATGGCCGCCATGATTTGGGGTGTTCAGCAGGGTGAGTCCTACGAAACGCGCATCCCGATGTTGTTGGATTTCGATCTGCTGCTCAAGGCCGATGCGTTGTCTGTGCTATTCGCCACCTTGTCTACCCTGTTGTGGTTTGTTACCACGATCTACGCAGTTGGCTACCTTGAAGATAGTCCTCATCGCAGCCGCTTTTTTGGCTTTTTCAGTCTGTGTGTCAGCGCGACAGTAGGCATTGCGTTAGCGGGCAATATGATCACCTTTGTATTATTTTATGAGTTATTAACCCTGACAACCTATCCGCTGGTGATTCATCGTGGTACTAAAGAGGCCTTGCGGGCAGGGCAAGTCTATCTGGCATACACACTAACCAGCGGCGCGGTGTTGTTATTTGCCGTGGTCTGGCTGCGGACGCTGGCAGGGCCACTGGATTTTTCAGCGGCCGGTCTCGTGACGGTGGCTGAACTGGTGCCGGAATACAGCACCGCCCTGGTGGCCATTTTTGTGTTGATGATTATTGGCCTAGGCGTCAAGGCTGCACTGTTACCATTCCATGGTTGGTTGCCTTTGGCGATGATCGCACCCGCACCGGTAAGCGCATTGCTGCATGCAGTGGCGGTGGTCAAGGCAGGTGCCTTCGGTATCGTACGTGTTGTGTATGATGTGTATGGCATTGGTGTCGCGCAGCTACTGGGCGTTTTGACGCCATTAGCGCTGTTGGCTGGCGCGACGATTATTTATGGTTCAGTACGGGCGCTGTTTCAGAATGATTTAAAAAAACGGCTGGCCTATTCCACGGTCAGCCAGGTCTCGTACATCGCTTTAGGTGTTGCTTTGGCCGGGCCGATAGCCGCCGTGGGTGGCTTGGTACACCTCATTCATCAAGGTTTGATGAAAATCACGCTGTTCTTCTGTGCTGGAAACTTTGCTGAGACCTGGCATATCCATAAGATCAGCGAGATGGATGGACTAGGCCGCCGTATGCCCTGGACCATGGCAGCATTTACACTGGCAGCGCTGGGCATGATCGGTGTGCCGCCTATGGCCGGCTTTGTTAGTAAATGGTATTTGGCTTCCGGTGGCGTAGACACCGGCAACTATTGGGTATTGTGGGTGTTGGCCGGTAGCAGTGCCCTTAATGCGGCCTACTTCCTGCCCATCGTTTATCGTGCCTGGTTCAGGGCGCCTTATCCTCATGCTCACACATCGCAGCATCATGGTTCTTGGGAGACCCGCCCGATGTTGCTGTTGCCACCACTCATAACGGTGGCGCTGGCATTGTTGGCGGGATTATTAGCGGCAGCGCCGTTTAGTCCTCTGAGTTGGGCGCAACTAATCATCAACCGGGAGTTCGGTTTATGAGCATGTTGCTGTTGATGTTTATCCCGTTGTTACCATTGTTGGTCGCATCGGGTCTTCTGTTGAGTAAACACCCGCTGTGGTGCAAGGCTGTTCCTTGGGCAGTGATACCTAGTCTGCTGGTATTGATCATGCTGGAGCCGGGTGATGAGGTCGAGATACCGTGGTTATTGCTGCACACCCACCTAGGCCTGGATGGTACGACACAACTGTTTCTGGCTTTTACTGCCTTATTGTGGGGCATCTCTTCGATTTACGCCCTGGCCTACCTGAGGGATGACCCGCAGCGGCAACGTTTTTTTATTTTTTTTACGCTGAGTATGGCGGGTAACCTCGGTCTGATCGTGGCCAGGGATATTGTTAGCTTTTATCTCTTTTTTGCCTTGATGGGATTCGCGGCTTATGGCTTGGTCGTGCACGAAGGTCATCAGTGGCAACGTCGGGCCGGACGCGTTTATCTTATCCTAGTGGTCATGGGCGAGGTGGCGCTGTTTGCAGCATTTGCAATAATGGCTGGCAAGGCTGGCGGTGTTTCGCTGCAAGCGCTTGAAGGTATTTCGCTGCCACCTGTCGTCACCGCGTTATTGATACTGGGTTTCGGTATCAAAATAGGTGCGGTGCCGCTTCATTTCTGGTTACCGCTGAGCTATTCCGCCGCACCGACACCGGCGAGCGCAGTATTAAGCGGTGCCATGATTAATGCCGGTTTGCTTGGCTGGTTACATTTTTTGCCATTGGGCGGCACGGCATCGCCTGGATTGGGCGTAGGACTAGTGTTGATTGGTGTCGGTTCCGCTTTTTATGGTGTCATCGTGGGCGTTTGTCAGCTTAATCCCAAAACGGTGTTGGGCTATTCCAGTATCAGTCAGATGGGGCTCATTTCAGTATTGCTTGGTGTTGGTTTGATGGAGCCAACTGCATGGCCGCTTTTGTACGTGGCTGTCTTGGTCTATGCCACACACCATGCCTTGGTTAAATGTCTGTTATTTCTCAGCGTCGGCGCAGCATCCAATTCCATTCACCAAGCCAAAGTCATATACGGCGCGGTGTTGGCAGCGCTGGCGCTGGCAGGTGCGCCACTGACCAGCGGCGTGGCTGCCAAGCTCGTGCTAAAGCAGTCATTGCATGACTACCCGTTTCTTGTCATGGTACTTACTGTCGCTGCGATCGGCACGACACTGTTAATGGCCCGTTTTATTTACACCTTGATAAGGGCAACAACCGTTCGACAGGAAGTGAATTCCACTGTCCTGATGGCATGGTTAAGTTTGTTAGCAATTACTTTTCTCTATCCTTGGTTCTGGTCACCAAGTCAGACGGTGATGATCCATAGCATGGAACTTTACAGCTTCGCCAATGCATTATGGCCAATCATTGCTGGTGTTGGGATTGCGCTGATCGTATTCTTTGTCAGCCGTAAGCGTGACACACCGGTGTGCAGCGTTGCGGAAGGGGATGTTGTTGTATGGGTTGAGGCAGGGCTCATCTGGATAGGGAAAGCGCTTCACCGTTTGTTCAAAAACCTCAATTCCAAACAAGAAAATATTAGGGATCTAATAATTTGTCTTTTTGAAAAGCTTAAGCGCTTGGATGCCGGGGCAGTCGAAGCAATCATAGGGCAGTGGCAGATTGTCGGGATATTTTATCTGGGTTTGATGTGCGTATTACTGTTAATCAGTATTTTCTGAAAAAATGTTAGGGAGCCTCTAAAAAATCAAGCAAGGCGTTGATGGCGGCTTCAGTGGGTTTCTAGTGATGCCCATTAATAAACTATCCAATCAGCTTGCTGCGGGGTAGTTTATTGTGCCCTTTATGGATGAAGAATTTTAAGATTTGAGCAAGTTAATACTAGAGTTAATCTGCTTGTCAAAATATTCAACAAATTTATCCGCCATTGTTGGTCGACCATATAGATAACCTTGTCCCTCATTACAATCATGAGATTGAAGGAAAGCAAGCTGTTCTTCAGTCTCTATCCCCTCGGCAATAACATCAAGTTGAAGGCTCTGGCTAAGCGCGATGATAGCACGAGTGATCGCTACATCATTCGGATCATGTGGAATATCACGTACAAAGGATTGATCGATCTTTAGTTTGTCGATGGGTAAGCGCTTTAGATAACTGAGCGACGAATACCCCGTACCAAAATCATCAATCGCGATAGCTAACCCGAAGGTTTTTAGTTGCTTTATAGTGTTGATTGCCCATTCTGTCTTTTGCATCAGACTGCTTTCGGTAATTTCAAGCTCAAGATGTTGAGGTTTGAGGTCCGCATCTTT
>CALZIQ010000070.1 GCA_945787735.1 uncultured Chromatiaceae bacterium
CAGACTGGTGCGATAAAACTCCTCCAGCAAAAGATAATACTGCGCGGTTCCACTGCTTTCGGAAGACAGATCCACAATCTTGCCCTGCTTAAAATCTTGGGCATCCATGAGGAAGAAGTGCACCTCTAGGCCCTGGTCATCCGCCCATTCCTCAATGGCCGTGGCCTTGGATTGCAGCTCGCTCAGACGATCAGGAGTGACATCGTGCTGATGACACAGCCAAATATCAAAATCACTCTTTTTTGAATACGCCACCGTACCACTGCTGCCCATCAAAAACATCGACATAATGTCGTAGCGCGGCAGGGCACGGTTCTTGTAATCGAAGCGATGGATGTATTTTTTCGCTGCCGTCAACGCACGTTGCGACGGCATGTAGTCGCAAATACCACAGGGTGAATTTTTAGAAACATAACCCGGCAGGCTGGGGTGGTTGATATGAAATAAAAGCGGCAAAAAATCGAGGAAATCGCGCTGATTCGCGCGCATACAATCCTCACCGCGGCGCAGGCGTGCCCTGTTCAATAACAGAAAACGCTTCTTAACCGCGTCAATATCCGAGAACTTAAATTTGTTGTTCGATTTAGTCTTGGCTTTGGATTTGAACATACGCTCCCCCGACCCTTACAGATATCGGCTTGCCGGAAAGAGAACTTGATAAATCACCGGCTTAACCAAGGATTAAGCCGAATAACCATAGGCATTCAATGACTTAGTGTTCCAAAAAGGGTTCGCTTGGACACTGGAGGCAAATTCGTCCATCTTATAAGACGCAGCTGGAATATCCCCTTGGCACAACATGCAGTTATGGGGTATATCTAACCGATCTACTTACGGGGAGCAGCAAAGCATGGAACAAATCACCCTTACTGGTATTCAGAACGGTCTTAATAAGGCACCAGTCGGCATCATCATGATGGACAAACATGGCAACATCCAGTGGCACAACAACGCCCTAGAACAGATGCTGGATGTGCCAGCAAAACAGTTGACGGGTAAATCTACCGCGGATCTGCCCAAGGAACTGGGCAGCGTATTAAGCTCGCCACCTGAGACCATCATGCTGCAACAAGGTGATGTCCAGCGCTGGCTACATTGTCACAGCGAGGACCATGCGGACGGTAGCCGCATCCAGTTCTATCTCGACATCACAACCGAGCAGCGTCTCAGATTAGAGCGTGACCGACTCGAGGAAGACCTGCAACAACTCACCACCCGGGACCCGATCACCGGCCTGCCCAACCGCCGCGCCCTGTTGCAGGGCCTTGAACCCCTGATTTCAAGAAGCCGTCGCTACGGCAACCCACTGTCGCTGATCAAATTACATGTAGAGCTGAGTGACAAGAACATCGAGCATCTAACCCAATACCAGGAAGAGGCCTGGCTGAATGTGGGCCATCTGCTCAAGGAGCAAATGCGCTGGGCAGATATTATTGGTCGTTATGATGGCGCAGACTTCCTACTCATTTTGCCGGAAACTCCCAGCGATGCGACCGAAATCCTAGCCAGCAAGATTTGCGAACTGATCAATGAAATGGAAATAACCGGCCCAGAAGACAAGCCCCTCAAAATCAAACCTTACTGCGGGCTCACCACATGGATAAAAGGCGATGATGCCAACCTGATGCTACAACGCATCAGCGACAGCATTGTGGCAGCTATCAAGGCCGACACTCCTATCTATGCTGTGAGCTAGGACCTAGGGTGCGCAGTGCGCACCCTACATTAGACGGCTGCGCGCCCGCGCCGCCGCTGCCTTGACCTGGGCCGGTGCAGTGCCGCCGATATGATTACGCGCCGACACTGAACCCTGCAGTGTCAATACTTCAAACACGTCCTCACTGATCACGTCGGAAAATTTCTGCAACTCAGCCAGGTCCATCTCGGCCAGATCACGGCTGGTCTCTACCCCCAGGCGCACTGCCTTGCCAACGACCTCATGGGCATCACGAAAAGGCACGCCCTTGCGTACCAAATAATCGGCCAGATCAGTCGCAGTGGAAAAACCCTGCAGCGCAGCGCGCTCCATATTGTCACGTTTAATCAGCAAGCTAGCCATCATGTCTGCATAGACCTTGAGCGATCCACGTAAGGTATCGATGACATCAAACAGTGGCTCTTTGTCTTCCTGATTGTCCTTGTTGTAGGCCAACGGTTGACCCTTCATCAGCGTCAACAATGAGACCAGATGACCATTTACACGGCCAGTCTTGCCCCGCACCAGCTCGGGCACGTCAGGGTTTTTCTTCTGCGGCATGATCGATGACCCCGTGCAGAAGCTGTCCGGAATATCGACAAAATCGAACTGGGCCGAGGCCCACAAGATCAACTCTTCGGAGAAACGCGAAAGGTGGGTCATCAACAAAGCGGCCGCGGCGCAAAACTCGATGGCAAAATCACGATCGCTAACGGCATCGAGCGAATTTTCGCTTACGCCGTCAAAGCCCAACAGCTTGGCTGTATATTCACGCTCAATGGGGTAACTGGTACCGGCTAGGGCGGCAGCGCCCAAGGGCATTATATTCACACGCTTACGGCAATCCGCCAGACGCTGGGCATCGCGCACCAGCATCTCGAACCAAGCCAACATGTGATGCCCAAAGGTGACTGGCTGAGCCACCTGCAGGTGAGTAAAGCCCGGCATGATGGCGTCATGTTCGCGTTCTGCCAAATCGATCAAGGCAGTCTGCAGGCGCTTCAGTTCCACCTGGATGGAATCGATTTCATCACGCAGATACAGACGAATATCCGTGGCCACCTGATCGTTACGTGAACGGCCAGTATGCAGCTTCTTACCCGCATCGCCGATCAGCGCGGTCAGGCGTGCCTCCAGATTCATGTGCACATCTTCAAGCGATACCGACCATTGAAACTGACCAGACTCGATCTCAGCCAGCACCTGGTCCAAGCCGTTATTGATCTGCTGGCATTCTGCCTCACTCAGCACGCCCACATGAGCCAGCATCTGAGCATGGGCCTTGGAACCGGCGATGTCGTGACGAAATAAACGCTGGTCAAACCCAACCGAGGCGGTGAAGGCCTCGACGAAGGCATCAGTAGGTTCGGTAAAACGCCCGGCCCAGGGCTTGCTGGTCTGTTCAGTCACGAAGGGATTCCTTGCACATAAGTCAAACGAGCGGGGATTATATCACCCCACCCCAAGGCGCTGAATCCCTGCAAAAATAAGACAAACCGTAACGTTGTCCGATAACATGACCGGAGTTCTAAATAACGTATAGGTTTATGGCACAAATAAAAAACCCAAACGGCAAAAGCGACACATTTCTCCCCGACTTTTGCCACATACGAATTGTCTTCTCGGTCATTATCATTTCCGAGCTGCTGGCCTTCGTCCTGACCTTGGCCACACCCAGCGCCCGCGGCGGCGATTGGGGCTATCTCAGCATGGTATCCATGTACATCCTGTGGATCTCGCTCACTTCAACCGCCGTGTTGTGCTGGACGCGGCCACTGCTAGCAAAACTGAATGACAATGCCGCCAGCTTGACCGCCTTTTGCCTGCTACTGGCAATCACTGCCTTTTTTAGTGAACTGGCCTATCAAGTCAGCCATCATTTCGGCGAGGACGCTTTACGGATAAACATGAGTCACGCGGAATTTTTCAGCCGCAACTTTGCCATCTGCGCCATCGTCAGCCTGCTGACGCTGCGTCACTTCTATTTGCAACACCAGCTCAAACGCAATATCGAGGCCGAAAACCAGTACCGTCTGCAGGCGCTGCAGGCCCGTATCCGCCCTCATTTTCTTTTTAACTCCCTCAACACTATCGCCAGCCTGATCCGACGCCAACCGCAAAGGGCCGAAGACGCGGTGGAAGATCTGGCCGACCTGTTTCGTCACACCCTCAACAATGTCGAAGCACGTTTGCCGTTTTCAACCGAAATGGAGATTGCTTGCCGCTATCTGGACATGGAACAACTGCGTCTCGGCGAGCGCCTGAAGGTGGAATGGGATATCGATGCCATTCCTAAGGATGCCGCCCTGCCCGCCCTGACGCTGCAACCGCTGCTGGAAAATGCCATCTGCCACGGCATTGAACCAATCAGCCAGGGGGGTACGATCCTGGTCAACAGCCAACGCAAAGGGGACAACCTGACGCTAACCATTATCAACCCATTGCCCAGTCCGGACCAAGAACCCCAGCGCAAGCGTCAAGGCCTGCATATCGCTCTGGACAACACAAAACAGCGCTTGCTTGCTCACTTTGAAGAAGATGGCAAACTAAGCACCCAAGAAGATGATAAGCAGTTCAAGGTCGAGCTTCGTTTTCCTTACCAACCCCAACAGAACTATGAAGATACTGATCGTAGATGACGAACCCCTGGCCCGCAGTCGGCTGCAGGACCTGCTTGAAGACATCGGCGGCCATGACCTAATTGGCGAGGCCGGCAACGGCCGCGACGCCATCGAGAAGGCACAGCAACTCAAACCGGATGTGGTACTGCTCGACATCAACATGCCCGAGATGAGCGGCCTTGAAGCCGCCATCCACCTGAGCCAACTGGAGCATCCGCCTAGTGTGATTTTCACTACCGCCTATAGCGAACACGCACTTGAGGCCTTTGACGCCAATGCCATCGACTATCTGCTAAAACCAATCCGCCGCGCGCGCCTAGAACAAGCCTTAGGTAAAGCTCAGCCACTTCAACGCAGCCAGCTCGATGCGGCGGCCAGTGAAAGCAGTGAGACGCGCCGCCACATCAGTGCTCATTATCGCGGCGGCATCAAATTGGTGCCGATCGAAGAAATTATCTATTTTCAGTCCGACAACAAATACGTCGCCGCTCATCATCTGAACGGCGAGGTATTGATCGATGACTCACTCAAAAGTCTGGAACAGGAGTTCGCTGATCGTTTCACCCGAATACATCGCAATTCCCTAGTGGCCAACGCCTTTATCGAATCGCTGGAAAAGATTGGCGACAATCAATACCAGCTGCGCCTGCGTGGTTGCAACACACCACTCGAAGTCAGCCGCCGCCAACTGCCCACTGTACGCCGACTCATTAACGTGCTCGTCAAATAAACGCTTGGACGCCAGCATCAATAAGCGTGGGCCCTCGCCAACATTTCGATTCGATCAGCAACAGGCCCTAGGTTGCAACAGTTTTTATATGAACAAAAAACCCGGCACAGCGGCCGGGGTTGTTGCTAATACAGGGGCATGCCCCAGAGTTAGAGTAACTGCTTACAGCGCAGTCAGGTAGCCAGCAATTTGGGCGATTTCATCATCAGTAACACCCTTAACAACACCCGCCATCATGGGCGCTTGTCCAGACGTGCGTACACCGTCACGAATCATTTTGAACTGAGCCACAATATATTTTTCTTGTAGGCCGGCTAAGCGAGGACCAATTGCACCCATTGCGTCAGACGCGTGGCAACCTGTACAGCCTTTAGACTTGAAAAGCGAAGCGCCATCAGCCATTCCAACGTCTTTGGCTGCAACTTTTAAGTCAGCAACTTTGGCGCTCACCACGGCGGTCGTTTTTGCAGTCTCCTCGGCAACCTTATTACTCACGTCAGCAACGGTGGTTTTTACACTTTCAGTTATTTCCTTGCTCTTAGACTGAACCACCTCACTCTTAGATTGAACTACCTCTTTAACCTCATCAATCGTATCAGTGACGCTCTGCTTCATTTCTTTACTCGATTCAGTCACAGCTTCTTTCACATCAGCCATCATGTCAGCAGACTGTTCCTCAGCCTGCTGAGTAACTGCCTTGTTGTCACTTTCAGAACAAGCTGAAATCAACAGTGTTGAAAGAGCCACGGCTAGCACCGGCGCGAGATAAATCATTCGTTTTGTAGTCATCATGAATTTCCTTTATTTTATTTTGAGGTAATGCTGTCAGAACCATAGCTGGACAGCACGAGCCATACAAGCGAATTGTGGCAAGAATTACAATTGTTTAATGATTCAAAAAACTGTTACTGATAACGTTTGCCTTTATGCTCAATCCAGCCGCCGGCGATTTTCCTGCTTGGGTCATGATGTGTCCAATGCAACACACCGCCCTTGTCATTCCACTCATAACGCCCGCGCAGGCTCAAGCTATCTGAACGTGACAATGGCACACGGGCTGCAAGATCGATATTGTGTGCAACCAGCAGTGTCCGTCCGCTATCTATTTTCAGAATAAAACGTTGATGGCGTGAACCATCGTTATCATCAGACAACAATTTCACGGCAACACCGTCCACTTCAACCCAAACTTTGGACTGACGCTGTTGATAAGCCTGCTCGATTGTTGCCACACCATCTGCAAACGATGCAGTTGCGACAGCATTGTCACTTTTATCAACCCCGTAATAGGCGGCCAGACTGCCAACCAAAAGCAGCAAGGCATAGACGATCTTTTTTATCAAACTGCCTGGCTTATTCTCTGCCTTCATACCAAAACATCCACTAACGACCAAACAATGACTTCATCAAACCACGCGCAATTTTGCGTCCAAACGAACTGCCAACGGAGCGCACCACACTTTTGGCCATGGTCTCGACGATTCCCTGCCGTTTTCGACCGCTGCTACGGCTTGGTTTTCTCGACACTGCCTCACGCTCAAGCTCGTTCTCTTTTTCCTGATCAGCTTTTATTTGCGCAGCGCGAGCCTGCAGCTGCTCATGAGCCGACTCACGATCTAACAGCGTGTCATAGCGCCCGGCACAATAACTGTTGGTTAATATTTGCGCGCGTTCATCGGCGGTGATTGGCCCCAGGCGAGACGCGGGCGGGCGAATGAGTGTGCGTTCAACCACGGTCGGCACGCCTTTTTCAGCCAGGGTTGACACTAAAGCCTCACCCACACCCAGCTCAGTAATAACTTGAGATGTATCAAAGGCAGGATTGGCACGAAATGTTTGTGCCGCCACTTTGACGGCCTTTTGATCACGCGGCGTAAAGGCACGCAAGGCGTGCTGCACACGGTTACCCAACTGCCCCAACACATCGTCTGGAATATCGGTCGGGCTTTGTGTAACAAAGTAAATCCCCACCCCTTTCGAACGAATCAACCTGACGACTTGCTCAACACGATCAAGCAATGCCTTGGGGGCGTCATCAAACAATAGATGTGCTTCGTCAAAGAAAAACACCAGCTTGGGCTTGGCGGCATCGCCCACTTCAGGCAATTCTTTGAATAACTGTGTTAATAACCAGAGCAGAAAGGTGGCGTAGAGCTTGGGCTGCAGCATCAGTTTGTCGGCAGCGAGCAGATTAATATGCCCGAGTCCGTCAGCTGTCACACGAATAAACTCATGGATATCGAGTGCCGGCTCACCAAAAAAATGACCGCCGCCCTGCTCATCCAGGGCAAGCAAGCGACGTTGAATGGCGCCGATAGAAGATTTACTCATGTTGCCGTAATTGGCCGAAAGCTCACTCGCCTGTTCTGAAATGTAATTCAGCAGCGAACGTAAGTCCTTGAGATCAAGCAACAACATCTCCTGATCTGAAGCAATTTTGAAGGCCGCCTGCAACACCCCTTCCTGGGTATCATTCAATTCAAGCAGTTGTGCCAGCAAAAGTGGCCCTACTTCTGCTATGGTTGTCCGTACCGGATGCCCTTGCTCGCCATACAAATCCCAAAGGACCACAGGGTTGGCATGATAGCTGTAATCATCAAGCCCAATGTCGGCAGCGCGCTTTTCGAGAAAATCCTTCGTCACCCCGGCCTGACTGATACCGGCAAGATCGCCTTTGATATCCGCCATGAAGACCGGCACGCCTTGCTTTGAAAAGCCTTCAGCAAGTATTTGCAAGGTAACGGTTTTCCCTGTTCCAGTGGCGCCAGCTATCAGACCATGCCGATTGGCATACTTTAGACTTAAGGAAACCGGGGCATTACCTTTTCCAATAAATAGTTGCGCAGCATTTTCCATAAATATTTCCTGTGATATCTTATTTTGAATAATAAACGATATAATTATGCGTTGATCTTATTCATCACACGGCCTAATAAAAAGAAGCAAAATGTGAAGGAATGTAATTTGAAGCGTTTTTGCATTGTTCTATCCGCGATCACGTAATAAATTCATCACGTACACGCAGTAACTGACCAGCAACATGCGCTGCGACCTTTAAATAACAACTGACCAGGAGAATAACATGGACATACTTAACGACATTATTGGAGAAAAGGGCGCAGAAATTCTCGGTGCATTGACCCAGCAGGGCTTCAGCACCGATAACGCTCAAAGTTTTATTAAGGAAAGCGGTGGCAGCATCATGTCCGCCTTGGATTCCGGCAAGGTTGATCTCAGCCAGGGCGATATACAGCAAAAAGCTAGCTCCATTATCGACAACATCGATATTGCCAGCCTTGCATCAAAAGTCGGCATCACCAGCGAAATGGCGCAAACAGGATTGGGAACCGTTGTACCAATCATCATGAGCGCCGTACAAGACAAGCTGGGCGACGCCTCTGGCCTGATGTCTTTGCTTGGCAATGCAGATGCTGCAGGCGGCCTTTTGGGCAAGATCAAAAAACTATTTTAATTTCGACTAGCCAATCACACATAAAAACATAACCACTAAGAGGTAAAAAAAATGGCAAATAAGATTGAAGATATCGAAGGCATCGGCGAAAAAACCGGCCAGATTTTGCGCGAAGCAAATATCACAACTCCAGATAAATTATTGGAAGCAGCCGGCACCAAAAAAGGTCGCATGGAACTGGCAGTAAAAACTGGTCTGAGTGAAAAAAATATCCTTAAGTGGGCCAATCTGGCGGACCTGTGCCGAGTTAGTGGCATCTCTACTCAATATTCAGAGCTGCTCGAGGCTGCCGGGGTAGACACGGTGAAAGAACTCGCCACTCGCAATGCAGAAAATCTCGCCATTAAAATGCATGAAGTCAACCAAGAGAAGAAACTGGTTCGGCAAACACCGAGCCAAAAATCTGTAGCAAGCTGGATCGATCAAGCCGCAACCCTTCCAGCCTATATTTCACACTAGGCCAAGCTGCCAACCTGACTGACAGCGGCCCGGAAACGGGTCGCTGAATTTGCTTCAACCGTCTACAGGCCTTAGCATATGCGCTCTGTAGAAAGGAAAGTATGTATGTCGACGCAAACCATTCGTATCGCAACTCGTCAAAGCCCGCTGGCCATGTGGCAAGCTGAGTTTGTCCGCGACCGCCTGATGGAGGCCCATCCCGGCCTGCAGGTCAAGTTGCTGGGCATGACCACCCAGGGTGACCAGATCCTCAATAGCCCGCTGGCAAAGATCGGTGGTAAAGGCCTGTTCGTTAAAGAACTGGAAGTGAGCATGTTGAATGGCGAAAGCGATATCGCCGTACACTCAATGAAAGATGTGCCGGTGGATTTTCCCGAAGGCCTGCACCTGGCCGTAATTTGCGAACGCGAAGACCCGCGCGACGCCTTTGTCTCGAACAACTACAAAACACTCGATGAGCTGCCCCAAGGTGCGCGTGTCGGCACCTCGAGCCTGCGCCGCCAGTGTCAGCTGCGCGAAAAACGCCCCGACTTGGACATCATCGACCTGCGCGGTAACGTCAACACTCGCCTGCGCAAACTGGATGAAGGCCAATACGACGCCATCATCCTGGCCGCGGCCGGCCTGATCCGGCTCGGCTTCAACGACCGCATTACCCAATTGATGGAAACCGACATCAGCCTGCCCGCCATCGGCCAAGGCGCGGTTGGCATCGAATGCCGCAGCGACGACGCGCGCGTTAACGCGCTGCTGGCACCGCTCAACGATCCGGACACCTACACCCGCGTCATGGCCGAACGGGCCATGAACAATCGGCTTGAAGGCGGTTGCCAAGTGCCGATTGCAGGTCACGCCTTGCTGGATGGAAATACCGTGCATTTGCGCGGCCTAGTGGGGCAACCTGATGCCAGCGAAATGATCCGCGGCGAAATTACCGGCCTCGCCAGCGAGGCTGAACAACTGGGCATCAAGCTGGCCGATGATCTACTCTCACGAGGCGCCAAAGAGATTCTGGCCTCGCTCTACCAATCGGACGAATAGCAGACCATAGCGTCGCGACGAGAATTGATGTTAGGATCAAGCACTCAGTATCGACAACAGCATTCACGCCGGCGTGACGCCTGCTGACAGCCATGGCTGATTCGCAGACACTGACCGGCATTACGGTAGTCGTGACGCGGCCAACCAAACAGGCCGGTCCACTTTGCCGGCTGATCGAGGCAAAAGGTGGGCAGACAATCCCGTTTCCCACTCTTGAAATCCTCGAGCCGCAACACGCAAAAGAATTAACGTCGATACAGAAGCGGTTGGACCAGTTCGACTTGGCTATCTTTGTCAGCGTCAATGCAGTAGAGGGAGCTGCCCGCCTCATCGGCGCCAAACTCCCCTCCCATTTGAAGCTGGCAACTGTGGGCAACAGTACCCGCAAAGTTGTCGAACAACAGTGGCATCAGCCTGTTATCTGCCCCGACCAGGGAGCAAACAGCGAGGCCCTGTTAGCCACGACAGAACTACAACATATCGAGGGGCACAAGATCGTGATCTTTCGCGGCCAGGGGGGACGTGAATTGCTGGCACAGACACTAAGCCAACGAGGTGCAGCGGTGGTGGAATATGCCGAGGTGTATCGTCGTGCCAAGCCCAACGCAAACCCGTCCGAACTGATATCCCACCAGCCAAGCGTCGACCTTATTACCGCCACCAGCAACGAAACCCTGCAAAATCTGTATGACATGGCCGATGCCGAGCAGCGCGACTGGCTACTCTCCAGACAACTGATTGTCATCAGCGAACGCACTGCCCTGCTGGCCAAGCAACTCGGCTTTCGCTTGCCTGCGATTGTCGCCCGAGAAAGTAATGACCAAGGATTAGTCAACGCCATGCTGACATGGCGTACACACAACAAAACAACAATTAATGATTTCGAGGACTGAGCTATGTCTGAAGCACAGCAAAAAATAGAGCAAGAAAGCAATGAGCCTGAGAAGGTCGATGAGACGATGACCAGCGAAACGGAAACCGAGTCACCTCCGCTTCAAAACAGCACGGATGAAACAAAACCCGCCGAGAACAAGGGGGGCCGCGTTGCGGCAATCATCGCCTTTATCGCCCTGATCATCGCCGTTGGCGCCCTTGCCGCCGGCTATCAGGCCTGGATGCACATCGGCGAACAACAAACCAATCTCGACAATCGCATCAACACAACCGAAAAGAACTTTGCCGCCATTGAGTCCGACTCAGCCTCGAGCCGCTCCATTGCACAGACCGTGCAAAGCACCAACCAACTGCTGCAAACCCGCATGGACTCGATGGAAAGCAAGCTCGGCACTCTGGAGGGAAAAATCACGACTAGCGTCGACTCCCTTGACCAGAAATTCAGCAGCAGCATCGGCAAGCTAGAACAGAGCGATAGCGCCATCGGCGAATCCCTTAACAAACTCAATGATGCACTGCGCGCCAGCAAAGAGAACAACCTGTTGGTGGCCGAGGCACGCTACCTGATCAATCTGGCCAATCATCAGGCCCAGCTGAATCACAACCCTGCCGCAGCCGCCGCCGCGCTAAGCGCCGCCAACCAGCGCCTGAGCGATGCCGCCGACCCATCACTGCTGACGGCACGTCAAACCCTCACCGACAACATCATCGCCCTGCGCAATATCGCCGCACTAGATATCAGCGGCATCGCCCTGACCCTGAGCCAACTGGAAAAAAGCATCGACGGCCTGCCACTCAAGAGCAAAAAACCTGCAGCTGCGCCGAAGGCAGAAGCGTCTGAGGAAGAAGCCAGCGCTGCATCTGCCGTCGCCAACAAGATCTGGGGTGACATCAAGGGCCTAGTCTCAATCAGCCGCAACAGCGACAGCACCAGCGTGGCGCTGCTGCCACCAGGCCAACGTTTCTTTCTGGTCCAGAACCTGCGCCTGAAACTGGAAGCTGCGCGGCTGGCCTTATTGCAGCGAGACACCGTCGTTTTCCACGATAGCCTCAACACCGTTAAACAATGGCTCGAGACATATTTTGACACCTCTGCCACGAGCAGTGCCAACCTGCTCAGCACTATCGAGCCGTATCAATCTCTCGAGCTGGTGCCGGCCCTGCCAGACATCTCCAAGTCGCTGAAAGCCCTGGATGAATGGAACAGCAAACAAAACAATGCCGCCATCTCTGAGCCGGCCGCTGAGGAGGTAAGCGCATCATGAAGCTGGTTATCGCCACCATTATTGTCATCATTGCGGCGGCCTCCTTGGCCGTGTTTGCCATGCAAGACCCCGGTTACATCATGATTTCATTTCGTGACTGGACCATCGAAAGCAGCTTTGTATTGTTTGCCGCTTTGATCCTGATCGGTTTTCTTGTGCTCTACGCCCTGTTCAGGCTACTGATTGCCACCGGACTGCTACCCAAACGCCTAAGCCGCTGGAATAAACAACACGGTGTAGAGGTGGGCCGCAAACAACTGACCAAGGGCATGATGAAACTCAACCTGGGTCAATGGCAAGAGGCCGAACAACTACTCATCAAAAGCGCCAAGCATCAGGAACTGGCACCGCTGGCCTACCTAGCCGCGGCACGCGCAGCACAAGGCCAAGGGGTAGAGGCCCGTCGCGACGGTTACATTCAGCAAGCACAAAAAGCCATGCCCAAGGATGCTTTGGCATTGACCCTGGGCCAGGCTCAGATCCAAGCCGATTTTGGTCACGCCGACCAGGCCATCCAAACACTTAAGCGTCTACCAAGCAATCAACTTAAAAGCACGCCAACATTGAAACTATTGACCAAGCTCTATCTCGACACCCAGGATTGGCCCGCCCTGACCCAGCTGTTACCAAAGATAAAACAGCATAAGGTCATGCCTGAATATAAGTTTTACGAAACCGAACACCAGGCCTATTCCGGCATGATCAAACATGTTGCCCAACACAAAGATGCAGGCGCGCTGTGGGAATTGTGGCACAAAATGCCAAAACAGGTGAAGGAGCAAGAGGACGTGATCGCTGATTTCGCCATTGCCATGATCAATTTCGGCAAGGCCGATGACGTGGAGCAGGTTCTCTACTCGCGCCTCAACAAACACTGGAGCGATGCCTTGGTGTATGTCTACGGCCTGCTGGATGGTGATTCAGAAATTGACTTGTCCCGGGCGCGCAACTGGCTCAAGAAACAGCCTGACAACCCGGTGCTGCTGCTGACCTTGGGGCGCCTGGCCATGCGCGCACATCAATGGGAGCCGGCACGTGAGTATTTGCAGAAAAGCCTGCAGATCACGCCGAATGCCGAAACTTATCAAGAACTTGGCAACCTGCTGGCCTTCCTCAACGAACAGCCACAGGCACTGGAGTGTTATCGCCGTGGCCTGGCGTTGAGTTCGACGAGTGTTATTCAACCAGAAGTGAAGACCGGCCCCGTGCAGCTTGCACGTCCACCTCAGGCTGAAATCGCCGCTTCAGAATCAGCGCCGCCTCAATCACGACTGGAAACGGCTCAGGCAAATCCAGCCTGAGCCATTCCACGCTAGTCATAATCGTTGGCGAAATCAAAGCTGTCGAAATAGAATTGCTGGCTTGGCAGCCCTCTGAGAATCACCCCATGGCGCGCGGCCTCGACCATCTCCGGCGGGCCGCTGGCATAGACCTCATAGTCAGATAGATCGGCAAAATCCTGCATCACTGCCTCATGCACCAAGCCGGTCCGGCCTTGCCATTGATCTTGCGACGCTGGCTCGGATAACACCGGCACGTATTGAATGTTGTCACGCTGCGCCCATTGCCGCGGCAAAGCATCCAGATATAGATCCGTCTTGGCCCGCGCGCCCCAATAGATGAATATGGAGCGATTCACACCTTCCTGAATAGCATGTTCGATAATGCCTTTGATCGGTGCAAAGCCAGTGCCGCCAGCAATAAAAATCATCGGGCGATCCGATTCTTCCTGCAAATTGAAGGTGCCGTAGGGTCCCTCGATACGCAGAATGTCCTTTTCCTGCATTCCCTCAAAGACGTGACCGGTAAATTCTCCACCTTCAATCAGGCGCAGATGCAACTCAAGCAACGCATCATCATGCGGCGCATTGGCCAATGAGAAACTGCGGCGTCGACCGTCTTTCAATAGGATGTCGATGTATTGCCCAGCCAGGAACTGTAAACGTTCAGTATCAGGCAGTTTCAGATAAATGCGCATCACGTCATCCGCCAGGCGCTCCATCTTCACTACGCGTGATGGCATCTTACGCACGGGCACTTCGTTACCGCCACCTATCTCATGCAATTCCAATGTCAGATCGGTTTCG
This sequence comes from uncultured Chromatiaceae bacterium, assembly GCA_945787735.1. GTDB lineage: Bacteria > Pseudomonadota > Gammaproteobacteria > Tenderiales > Tenderiaceae > Tenderia. The sequence goes on from CALZIQ010000070.1 coordinate 14,266, forward strand.
GCCTTGGCGCTGCAGAGTAGGACCTGGCCGATGGCATCCTCTGCCTCACTGATGGCACCGGGCAGGCCACCGTCATAGCGAACTCGGCCTTCCACCACCTTGCCCTTGCAGGCGCCGCAGACACCATTGCGACAACCATACTGCAATGACAGCCCTCGACGAATGGCGGCATCCAGAATGATCTCATCTTCTTCCACATCAAAACTGTGGCCACTCGGTTCAAGCGTAACTTTGAAACTCATTATCAATACCTAGTAAGCTTATTCATCCAAGGAGCAGATTCTCTAACATTTAGCTACGGAGCAAAACCCTGAATACAATATTTATTGTCGGTTATGGTGATATCGGCCAACGCGTGGCCCAGCTTTGGTTAGACAATCAAGCCACGGTCTTTGCGCTGGCGCGCACCGCACCAGACTTGGCACAGGTCAGACACATCCAGGCCGACCTGGACAAACCAGACACACTGCATGACCTGCCCACTGCCGCGGCTATCGTCTATTTCTTAGCTCCGCCCCCGCCGCAGGGTGAGCATGACACACGCATGCAAAATTTTCTCGCCGCCCTCGCCGATAATGCCCTGCCACAATGCATTATCTATATCAGCACCAGCGGCGTCTACGGCGATTGCAAGGGCGCATGGGTGACTGAAGAGAGTCCGACCAGGCCAGAAACGGACCGGGCTATGCGCCGCCTGGCTGCCGAACAGGCCCTGCAAAGCTGGGCTGAACAGCACCAGGTTAAAACCGTCATCCTGCGTGTTAGCGGCATCTACGGTCCCGGCCGTTTGCCGCTGGAGCGTCTGGGTCAGGGCATGTCGGTATTGCGCCGCGATCTGGCACCCTGGAGCAACCGCATCCATGCCGATGATCTAGCCCAGGTGTGTCAGGCAGCCGCTGCGGCACCGGGTGAACACACTGTATACAATGTAGCGGATAATCAACCTAGCACCATGTCCGACTATTTCATCACGCTCGCCAAACAGGCTGGTCTGCCCCCACCTAAAGAACTGGATTGGCAGCAGGCCGAAGCAGAATTGTCACCCGCCATGCTCTCATATTTGCACGAATCCAGACGCATGGACAACAGCAAGATGCTGCGCGAACTGGACATCAAACTGGCGTATCCCTCACTGGCTAAAGGCCTCGCAGCCTGTTTCGAAAGCACATAATGATCACCATTGCGCTGCAACAACTGCCTTGCCCAGGCAGCTACGAGATTGAAAGCCGAGATCCCGCCAAGCCGGGTGCCTTTATCGTACATCACCCACAGGGCATCAGCGCCTTTCTCAACCGATGCCCACACACTGGCGCACCACTCAACTGGCAACCTGATCAATTCCTCGATTTCGAGCAAAAACACATCCTCTGCAGTCTGCATGGCGCACTTTTTCGCAGTCAGGATGGCTTTTGCATTGCCGGCCCCTGCCAGGGACAGTCGCTCGAGCCAGTGCCCATCCGTATTGAACAGAATCAGATCCAGATTGATTTCAACCCTGGTGTATAATTCCGCCCCCCGTGATTTGATTGCCAAG
>CALZIQ010000071.1 GCA_945787735.1 uncultured Chromatiaceae bacterium
GTCATGTGGCAGGTTGATGAATGCGCGTTTGTCCCCCACAACTTTATCAAGGCCCAGATGAAGGAAAGTGTTGATGATGACCTGTGATGTGGCGCTGTTACCATCTAGGATATTTGCGGACGTATTCTGACCATCACGGAACAGCAGCTCGTAGGCATATACGTTGAGTGCTCGATCATAAATAGCTTGTCTGGCAAGAAAAAAATCTTCCATATATTCTGAACGTCCCAAATGTGTGCTTCATAAAGTCTAGCGGGATTGTTTATTAAAACTTTACTGTGAATCGCTCGCCATGCTTTTTGAGGAAATTTTGTTAGTTTCCAGGGTAAAACTAATGATATTGCAGGTAGTTGTGATGAGGCTATAACGGCCTAAAATCTATTGGGCTAGTCGTAGTTATTTTTTAAGTTGATATAGTGGTGAGCGGAATATTCAAGATACTCTAGCTCTTCATCTGTTAGTGGGCGAACCATTTTGGCTGGGTTGCCAACCCAAAGGTGTCCACCTTCGACTATTGTACCGGGCGAGACAACGCTGCCTGCTGCAATAAGTGCTTTTTCTTTTACGACAGAGCCATCGAGTACGATTGCACCCATACCAATAAGTGCAAAGTCCTCTATTGTGCAGCCATGCAGTGTTGCGTTGTGGCCGACAGTGACGTCGTTACCGATTACAAGAGGGGCGCCGCCCGGGATGAGTTTATTATTGGCGGTGACATGCAGCACTGAACCATCTTGGATGTTGGTGCGCTTGCCAATAGTTATGCTGTGAAGATCACCACGTATGACTGCATTAGGCCAGATCGAGCTGTCTTCGCCAATTGTGACATCTCCGATGATGATTGCATCGGGATCAATATATGCGCTTCCGCTAATGGTTGGACCAATGCCTTGAAAAGAACGAATTTTCATGTTTTTTCTAATTTGGTTGATGCACTAGTAATTGTACAAGTGGCAAACGAACTATAGTCACGAGCTATTTAGTGTATTGTCGGCAACTACACCCTTGTACGCCATGCTGTTTTACAATCGTTGACATTTACAACAGCCCCTCCCAAGAAAATATCTTTTTTCAATTATTCATTACAGCGGCATCCCTGCCACGGTCTTTAGACTCGCTATCAATGTCAGGATAGAGATGATTGTGAGTGGCGCAGTGGTTGGTTAGAGGCCGGGGAGCTTGCGTGTCAGAAAATTTTGCCTTTCTGAAATCTATATCCATGTTGTCGCATATTGTAGGCAAGTGTGTTCACTTTTGTCGTGAGAAAACCTGATTATCTGTGGCCTAGTTCTCCTGCGCTCAGCGACGAATATGATTTTGATAATAGTCCGCTTATATGCCTGTTTTTGTGCAGAAAAATTAGAAATAAGGAAATAAAAATAAGCGTATAAATCAAGTTTGTTTTTTCACAACGCTGACATTGATTAAGATATTTTTACTTTATGTAGTTATTTTTCAGATTGACATAATGCTGAGCCGAGAATTCAAGATAGGCCAGCTCTTCTTCTTTCAAGGGCCGGATCATCTTAGCTGGGCTGCCGAGCCAGAGATAACCACCTTCAATCACCTTGCCTGGTCCCACCACGCTGCCAGCGCCTACCAGGGCCTTGGATTGAATAACTGCCCCGTCGAGTATGATCGCCCCCATGCCGACTAGGGCATAGTCTTCAACGGTACAGGCGTGTATCACCGCCTTATGGCCGACAGTCACACCATCGCCGATGGTGGTGGAAAAACCACCAGGATTATATTCATTATCTGAGGTGACATGGATCACAGTGCCGTCTTGAATGTTGGAGTATTTACCAATGGTAATACTGTGAACATCGCCGCGGATGACAACGGCAGGCCATACCGAACTGTCTTCGCCAATCGTGACATCACCAATGACGACAGCGTTTTCATCGATATAGGCATTTGTTCCGATGGTGGGTTTGATGCCCTGAAAACTGCGGATGCTCATGTGTCTTATTCCTGCCGTTTATTCAATAGCGCTAAGCCAGCTTCTTCTTTTTCACCAAACACACTGCGTAGATGCAAATCCCGTTGTGGGAAGGGAACTTCAATACCATATTTTCTCAGCTTGGTATCGATCTGCCACAGATAGCTTGCCTGTACAAAGCCTGGTCGTTTCACGGCTTCGGGTCTCAACCATACCACCAGTTCAAAATTCAGGCTACTGTCGCCGAATTGCACAAACCAGACTTGGGGGTGACGACCCTTGTGGGTGTTGAGCGTCCATTCCACCTCGTCGGCAGCTTCAAGCGCAGCTTTCCTAACTAGGTCTTTGTCGGTACCGTAAGCAACACCAAATGGAACGTGAATACGCCGTTGGGCATCACGCAGCGTCCAATTGGTCACCTGGTTGTTCATAAATTCGGAATTGGGTACGAGGATGTCAACATTATCGTTGGTGGTGACCAGTGTGCTGCGCATGTTGATCTCTTTGACTTCACCCACCAGGCCTGTCGAGAGCTCGACAAAGTCACCTACTTTTAGACTGCGTTCAAAAAGAATGATCAAACCAGAAACAAAATTGCTAATCAGGGTTTGCAGTCCAAAACCGATACCTACGCCCAGCGCACTGGCAAAAAGTGCAAACTTGGTGAAGTCGATGCCAATGGAAGACAAAGCAACTACAATGCCTGTAATCAAAATGATGTAATGAATTACTCTGCCGAGTGTATAAAGTGCGCTGGCACTCACACTTTGTTTGTGTTGGCCAAGCCGTTCCAGACCGCGCCGCAATAGTTTGGATATCAATAACGCAACTGAAATGATAATAACCACGCGCAGCAAGCCTGCACTGGTGACAGGTGTTTCATTAATTTCGAACAGTGTGGCGTTGAGCCAACCACCGATGTTGCCCCAGCTGTTTTCTAGCCATGTGCCTGAGCTCGTCAGCCAGCTATTCAACCAGCCGCTGTCGCTGTTTAGGGTGGACTGCATCAGTTTGGTGATAAAGTCGCTTGTGTCCAATTCCAGGTCAAGGTCGCGTAGCCAACGTTCGTTCTGGTCAGCCTGCATAATCAGGCGCTGGTAAGCCGCTACTAAGGCCTTGTCTGTGGTTTCGGCATTAACAGATTGTGCGGCTGCAAATTTCCGACTTTGTTCAGTTACCGCACGCCATGCTGATTTTTGTTCAAGTATATTTTGTTTGAGTGTCAGAAATTCTTTTGAGATCGAGTTTAGAATGTCATGCACATTGCTGTTGTCGGGTGAAAGCGCATTGTTGAGCGCCTCTATCATCCGGTAACGCATGGCCATGAGTTGGTGAGTTGTGGCTTGAGTTTCCTGTGCGATGCTGAGCAGAAGCTGTAATTTTATGTTGGTGGAGCCCAGCGGTGTATCGGGTTGAAGTTCATCCTGACGGGCATTAGCTTGTTGGCGTATGTGGTCTGCTTTGTTGCTAGCCTCGAGTGCAAGCTTTTGCCAGTCATTAGCGTTGTTTGTTGATGGCGTTAGGCGCTCATGGATAACGTCCAGCTCCTCTTCCATACGTTGAAGCCGAAGTTTAGACTCTTTGAGTTTTATGCTGCGCTTTTTGCCTTGTTGTGCGGTGAGCTCGAGAGATACGCGGCTTGCCATCAGTGCCAAGCCTTTGGCTAGACGCTGCGGATCGGTTGCATCCAGTTGCAGGTATTCGCTGCGGTGCTGTGATTGGCGTTTTCGCTCCAACGAAAGCTGAGCGTTTTGCCAGCTAAGGTCGTCCTCTTCTAGATTGATTTCGCGTTTGAGTTTTCGCCAGCTTATGAAGCGCTCCAAGGCTTGCTCGATATTGTATTGCTCGGCCTGAACCGACAGGGCGGTGATATCGCTATCGGCTGTCTGTCTGAGTGCGGAAAATTGTTTTAATCCATCACTTATTTTTTTTACTAAAGGCGCTAGGCGGGTCTGTTGCTCACTTCTGACGTCCTGGAGAGATTGTTGTAGGTGTTTACTTACTTTTTCGATCCGGCTATCCAGTTCCTGTTGTTCGATCTCTTCTGTAGGTTCGAAGTAGCTCCACCAACTGGCTTCCAGCGCTACTGGGTCAGGCAGTGCGGGAGGTTTTTCCTGTGCCTGGACAGCAGATAAAAATACAAGCGCAACACAAAAGAATAGTTTAATGATTACAGCCATCTCATTTTCCTAAAAATAAACAGCAAGATGGTGGCGATGCTCGCCATAATCGCTAGCAGAATAAAATACCCGGACTTTGAATGAAGCTCGGGCATGTTTTCGAAATTCATCCCATAGATGCCAGCGAGAAAGCCGAGCGGCACAAACACTGCTGTGATAATGGTGAGCACCTTCATAATCTGGTTGAGGCGATGAGAGGCAACGGAAATATAACCTTCGATTAAATCGGTCGCCGTTTCATAATAAAGTTGAGACAGACTTTGAGCGCGTTCATGTTGTTCCCATACGTCAATGACTTCGTGCAGACGCTCAGCATCGTCAAAAGAGGGAAAGACTTTATCTTTAATCTCGCGGAAGAGCCGTTCGTGATAGGTGGCAAAGCGGTTCAGCCGCTTGAGGTCGCTTTTATAACCGATCAGTTCACCCAGCATGTCATCGTTGGGGTTGGCCAGCATCTCTTCCTCAATCATTTCCAGACGAGGTTCCAGCGCCAAGAGAATACCGACATAGCGACGTGCCATGAGTCGGCATAGCTGCAATGCCAATTTGGACGTGCTTTCGATATGGCTTAGTTCGTGATTGTCGAGGGATTCTTCGAGCCGGTTTACACTCAAAGATGGGCCTGTATGGCGTGTGATTAAAAAACGTTCGCCGACAAACAAGGCTAGCTGGATGGTCTTGAAATCGATGTCTTTTGAGTCGGCCGACAGGCCACGTAACAGAATAAAGGTATGGTCTTGAAAGGCTTCGATCTTGGGTGGGTGGCGATCGCGCTGTGCGTCCTGGATTGCGAGTGGATGCAGTCCGAAACTGGATGTTAGAAACTCTGCCTCTTCGTCCTTGTCGTTGCCGCTCAGATCTACCCAGATCATCGCCTCCGGCTGTCTTAACCAAGCATCGATAAGCTTTTCGTCGCCTGTCTGTATTTCGCCTGATTGGATTAGTCGTGTCTTGATCATTTTGATTCGTTTCCAGCGTTAGTCGTATTGATGGTTGTTCTTAACATGTCTGGACCATCGGGTATGAATGAAAGTTACATGTAACTTTCATTCGTGGATAACTGTCTCTAGTCCAATAGCTTAATAAGCAGCATAGGATTACTGATGGAAAATATCACGTTTAGTTTGGTGGCGATCGTTCTGTTGTTGGCTGCCAATGGTTTTTTTGTCGCCGCCGAGTTTGCCCTGGTAAAGGCAAGGGGATTTCGTATCGAAACGCTGGCCAATGAAGGCCGTGCCTCGGCGCAGTTGACTCTGCGTATTCAGCTCAATCTTGAAGCTTATCTCGCTGCCTGCCAACTAGGAATTACCATGGCCTCGCTTGGGTTGGGCTGGGTCGGTGAGCCAGCGGTGGCAGCCGTGCTAGAGCCATTGTTTCATGATATGGGCATGCCTGAGGCGATGCTGCACACCACGGCCTTCATCGTCGGCTTTTTGATCTTTTCATCATTGCACATTGTGGTGGGTGAGCAGGTGCCGAAAACCTTGGCGATCCGCAAGGCCGAGCCGGTTGCCCTGTGGGTAGCCTATCCGCTGCGTGCAGCCTACTTATTGGTCTATCCGCTTAACTGGCTGCTCAATGCCACCACCCGCAGCATCCTTTCGCTTTTTAATGTGGCGGAGGCAACCCATGCCGACGTATTCAGCGGTGATGAGCTGAAAGGGCTGGTCGCCACCTCGGGTGAGCATGGCGAGTTGGAGGCGGACAAGGCAGAGATGTTGAGAAATCTGTTCGAGTTTGATCAGCGTCTTGTCGGCCGGGTGATGATTCCACGTACCGCGCTCAAGCTGCTTGATGTTGCCGCCAGTGCGGAACAAAATCTTGAGGTTATCCGTGACAGTGGCCACTCCCGTTTTCCGCTGATCGACAGTGCGAACAATGACGCGATTATCGGCATAGTGCTGGCCAAAGATATCCAAGCCGCCATGCTGCGCAGTCATGCCGAACCGTGGACTGATTTGCGCCAATATTGTCGTAAGCCCCTGGTTGTGCCTGAAACGCAGAAAGTATCCAAGTTGTTCGATATCATGCGCGCAAAACGCGCCCACATTTCTCTGGTGGTGGACGAGTATGGTGAGTTGATTGGCGTCGTCACACTCGAAGATCTACTCGAGGAAATAGTTGGCGAGATCGAGGATGAAACCGATTCTAGTTCGCCCACCTATGCCATCACACAGCTGGAAGATGGGCGCTGGGAAGCGGACGGCCTGGCCTCATTGTCCGATGCGGAGCGCATCATGGGTCTGGTGGTGCCGGATGAGCTGGATGCCAACACCCTGTCTGGTCTTTGCATGTCGGCCTTGGGCGAGATGCCCGCTGAAACTGATGAAATCACTGCCTACGGCTATCACTTCATCATTCAGAGTGTTGAAAACCGACGCGTCGGCAAGGTGCTGATCGAAAAACTCAACGATACAGATGAAAAGATAGAGGAGATCGAAGCGTCTCCACTGGATTAAGTTTTGCTGGAATAGAGAGTGTAGTGCCAAGATGCAAGCGAACACAGAAAACCAAGAAGAAATTATCGAATCCTCCCTATTGGATCTAATCATCGGCTATCTACAGGCAGGTGAGGATGCCGAGGTCAGCGCGTGTCTCGCAGGCAGGCATGTCGCCGAGATTGCCGCCCTGCTGGAATCGTTACCGCCTGAATTTCGTCAACGTGCCTGGAAGCTTCTGCCTGAGGGATTAGAGGGTGAAACCTTGGCCCATCTCGGCGAAGAGGTGCGTGGCAGCATCATCGACGAAATGGATCATGCTGAAGTTGTGGCGGCCGCCGAAACCATGGACGTGGAAGACCTGGCTGATGTGATGGAGGAGTTGCCGTCCCATCTCGGTGAGGCGGTGCTGGAAGCGCTGGATGAGGATCGCCGTCAGCGGCTTGAGGCCACGCTGGCCTTTGCCGAAGGCACGGCCGGCCGCTGGATGAATTCTGATGTCATTAGTGTACGCAAGGATGTCAGCCTGGCGGTGGTGTTACGTTATCTGCGCCGCCTAAAACCACTGCCATCCCACACCGATGCGCTCATGGTCACCGATGACCAGGGTGTTTATCTCGGTAAGCTGCCCATTGCTGATGCAGTGGCTGAAACCCCGGATACTCTGGTCGAAGAGGTGATGATCGAAATGGCTGACTGGGTGCGTGCCGATGCCGAACAGCATGACGTCGCTGTGCTGTTTGAACAGCGCGACCTCATCTCGGCCGCTGTCGTGGATGAGCAGGGCAGGCTGCTGGGGCGCATCACCATCAATAATGTCGTCGATATCATCCTGGCTGAAGCCGATAAAACGATGTTGGCGCATGCTGGTCTGGATGAAGAAGAGGATCTATTCGCGCCTGTGCTGCCCAGCGCCAAACGCCGTGCTGTTTGGCTCGGTATTAATCTCGTTACGGTGTTTCTAGCCGCCTGGGTCATCGGCCGTTTCGAAGAGGCATTAGATAAAATTGTCGCGCTGGCCGTATTGATGCCAGTGGTAGCCAGCATGGGCGGTATTGCCGGTAGTCAGACGCTGACGCTGACTATTCGTGGCCTAGCGCTCGGTCAAGTGAGCAAGGCCAATCTGCGCTGGTTGGGTAACAAAGAGGTAATGGTCGGCCTGTTGAATGGGGTTGCCTGGGCACTGGTGGTGGCAGTGGTCACGTATGCCTGGTTCGAAAATATTGGCATCGCCGTGATCATTGCTGTTGCTATGGTGCTCAATCTGTTGGCGGCGGCATTCTCGGGAGTGTTGATCCCGGTAATACTCGATCGTATGGGTATCGATCCAGCGCTGTCTGGCGCAGTGGTGTTAACCACAGTTACCGATGTGATTGGATTTCTGAGTTTTCTAGGTTTGGCGACCTTGTTCCTTTTATGAGTGCGAGGGCGCAAATTGCATCACTGTTCCTTCAGCTCGTTGAGATCGATTTTATATTCAAACAGAGACAAGGCTTGCTTGATCAAGGCAGCTTTGGCACTGCGCACGGGATAGACCGCATAGGCGCAATGCTCAAACGTAGGCGCATCCTGAACAAGATGCAGTTGCCCGAGAGTAATATCGTCCGCCACCATCCTAGCGGGCAGATAAGCACTGCCACCGATCTTGAGCAGATGATTCAGGGCGATCTTGGCCTGCCCGACCCGAACATGGGGTTCGGCCGCGTCGGGAAATGTACGCCGGTGTTCCACAGCATGGGCCAGCCCCCAGTCCACCATCAAATAATTTTGCCCCAAGGCTTCTTCCACGGTTTGATCCGTTTCACTCGACACCAGTACCAGTTGCACCAGCGCTACCTTGCGCACATTCAGCACCTCAAGCTGGGCGGGTTCCAACATAAACGCCACATCCAGCAAGCCGTCGAGCAACCGCCGTGTCAACAGGTCGGGCGAATGAGATTCGGCGATGACCGCCAGGTCGGGCATGGTTGTGCGCAAGCTGATAAACCATTCCTGCAGCGCCACGTCCCACAGCCTGATACTGCCGCCAATCGCCAATTGCTGTGCCGCGCCGCCAGCCGATACATCCTGGCGCGCTTTGCGCCATCCCGAAATCAGCATATCTGCATAGCGCAGCAAGCGGTGCCCCTCTGGTGTCAGGCGAATATCGCGCTTCAAGCGATCGAACACTTTTACCCCGAGGATCGTTTCCAGTTGTTTGATGCGGGCGCTCACCGCCGCCTGGGTCAGGTGCAGGGCCTCGGCGGCCTCGCCAAAGTGGCGAGTGCGATTGACCTCTAAAAACGTTCTTAGTAATTCGATATCCATTTTCTAATGATAAAATATTTTTTAAATATCGACAAATATTTTTAGTTTTATTTGTTATAAAAACTTCCCTACATTGCACATCAGGATTTGGTTTGAAAATCCTCCTGAAGGAGAAGCGCAATGTTGGGATTTACTATTCAAGAGAAAAAACAATCTGAGGCGGCCCAGAACGCGTTTGCATCTTGGTCCGATTTGGCGCTGGTGGAGTGGGTTGCAGATAAACAAACCGATTGGCCCGTTGCCTTTAGTGTGTTGGCAAGCCGCTATCGTCCTTGGGTTTTCAAGCGTTGTTTGTTTCGGCTGGCTAATTTCCACGACGCGGAGGATGCGGCGCAGGATATCGTGATGAAAGTTTACGCTAACCTGCATCAGCTTAAAGGCAGGGCTCAGTTCAGGGCCTGGCTCAGGACTGTTGTCGATAACTACTGCAACACCTTTGCCGTGCGTCGTGCCCGCTATACGACTTGTGACCATTTTGAACAGCTGATTGAGCTGCATGAGCTATATGCATTTGCCGTCCCTCACGATGTGTTGGCCGAAAAAGAGCTTGTTCAGCGGGCATTATCTTCGTTGCCGGAAAACGCACAACAAGTATTGAGATTGCGTTTTTATGCTGATCATTCGCTGGAGGAAATCGCCAATATTCTCTGTTTGACACTGAGTGCCGCGAAGGCACGCCTTTATCGTGCGATTGAACAGTTCAAAGTTCAGTATTGCAAGCTGGATGGCGAGCATCTATCCTCAGTAACAGGGGCAAGATAATCAACTATGAATAAACAACAGTTGCCGCATAAATTAAGTTGTGATGCATGTAACTTTTAGAGTTCATCCTAAGTCTCCAGTAGTATATTAAAATCAATCATTTTTTCATCCAGCCTGTATTGAAAATAAGCGCTGAAGTTCTATTCTGTCTTACATAAGGCAAGGGTGTAGTTTTTAGATTTGACCTCACATCCAAATTTGAGGTCAGCAACGTTTGTTCGTATACAACCACAAAGAGGAAAGGGACCATGAAAATCACAACCAACCTATTATCAATAGGCCTGATAGGGGTGCTCGCCTTGGCAGGCTGCGCATCCCAGCCAAAAATGACTCAGGAACAAATCCTGAATCAGTATCAGCAGGTGGACAAGCTGGATACAGCCCTTCAAAAGGCCAGAAAAGAAGGCGCGGAATTACTTGCGCCCGAAAGTTATGCCAAGGCCAAAAGCTCGCTGGATCGCGCCATGTCAGAAGCGCGGGATAACGAGAGTAAGGCCGCAGATGCAGCGGCAGCTGATGGCTTGAAAGCCATCGATAAACTCAATCGTGATGCTGCAAGCAGCCGCGATATTCTGGCCGAGGTGCTGCAAAGCCGTGATCGTGCTTATAAGGCCGGCGCCAAGACCTTGCAGAGCAGTGAAATCGCTGCACTCGACGAAGACCTTAAAAAGACCGCTGCAATGATAGAAAAAGGCAGCCTTGAGCAGGCCAAACAACGCCGTCCAAAACTGGTTGCCGAGTATTCAGCACTTGAGTTGACTGCCTTGAAGCAGGGGACTGAAGAACTGGCCAAGGCGGCTATTGTCGATGCTAAAAAACATGGTGCAAATAAGTTTGCTCCGAAAACGCTTGCCCAGGCGGAAGAAGAGATGGCACTAGCCGTGACAATTCTGGATGCTGACCGCACCCAAACTGATAAGGCTAATGTTCATTCAGAAAAGGCGAAATGGCTGGCGCAAAAAAGTGCGGCTATCGCGGAGACTGTCAAAGACTTTGATCGACGTGATTACAGCATGGAGGATGTCGTGCTTTGGCATCAACAACAGCTTGCAACAGTCAATCAGCCTTTAGGTGGGCAACTTCCATTCAACGAGCCCAGCGATAAGGTTGTGCTTGGTTTGAGAGGTGCGGTGAGCACTGCCCTGGATGAGAGAGATATGGCACGTGACCAGGCACAACAAGCAGAGAAAAAGATTGCTGCGCAGATGTCTGCTAATCAGAACGAGCTGGCAAAGCTGCGTGCTCAGTATGAATCGCAATTGGCGATGACTGAAAAAGACCGTAAGTCTTTGCAAGAAAAAGAGCGCATGGAGCAACAAAAATTTGAGCAGGTGCAAGCGATGTTCTCTGAGAGTGAAGCGAAAGTTTATCGTCAGCGAAATAATGTGCTGATCTCAGTGCATGGGTTTCAGTTTCCAACTGGGCAGAGTGAAATCCAGACGGACAATTTTCCGCTGATGAACAAGATCACTCGTGCGATCAAAGCCTTTCCTAAGGCGCGCATTGAGGTGACTGGGCATACCGATTCGACCGGTGGTGATACGGCAAACCAGGCTTTGTCACAGGCGCGTGCCGAGAAGGTTGCAAAATTCTTGAAAGAGGTGGGTGAGATAGCGCCGGAAAATATTAAGGCGCGCGGTTTTGGTGAAGCCAAGCCAGTTGCCTCCAATGAGACCCAAGAAGGTCGCGCAGAAAACCGTCGGGTTGAGATTGCCATCGTTAACGAGTAGTTGTTTACAATCCCTCCCCCTTGTTGGGGGAGGGGTTTATTTAAGGCGCGATCATACTTCTATTTAACCTCACCGTATCTAATTCTTTCAGTTAGCCTTTGCTTTCGTCATGAATATCTGTGGCGATCTTTATCTCAGTGCGAAATAAATTTTTATACATGTAACTTTTTTCTTGTCTCGCCAGTCTCTAAAACGTCACACCGTTGTATTAAGGCAACGTGTGCAGTAAGACATGCAAAATGCATAAGTCAATTGATGAAATAACCCACCCTCCGGGCTGCGCGCCATGAAACGCGTCAGAAATAGGGGGGTGAATTTGAAGGAGTGAGACATGGAAATGAAAAAAACACTGATGACTATAGGTATGACCGCTGCGATTGCTGCAAGCGGCATGGTCCAGGCTGAATGGATCGGCGATGCGGAGCTTGGTATTTCTGCTTCTGGTGGTAATACCGAGAACACCACAACCAATGCCAAATTGGATATGGATACAGCCAAAGATAGTTGGCGTCATAACATCTTCGCGGATGCTTATTATGCCAAGGATGACGATACGAAAACAGCCGAGCGTTATGCGCTTGGTTACAAGCCGCGTTATTTCGTCAGCGATCGCGATTATGTGTTCGGCATTCTGCGTTATGACCAGGACGAGTTTTCCTTTATTGATGGTCGAACTACTGAGGTTGTTGGTGTGGGTCGCCAATTTATCTCTACGCCGAAACATTATCTGGATGGTGAGATCGGTGTCGGTGCGCGTCAAACTGATTATGTTGTTGATCCGACAACCGTAAATCTGGATGACAATGAGGTGATCTATTTTCTGGGTGGTAAGTACACCGGCAGAATTTCAGAATCTGCACGTTTTTCAGAAACACTGCGTGCTGAAATCGGTGAAGACAACAACTACTACGAGTCCATCACTGGGTTGGGGCTTGCCGTTACCGGTAGCTTGTCGGCCAAGATTAGCTACACAGTGCGTCACAATACCGACGTGGTTGGTGTGAAGGGTAAGAAGACCGACACGCTGACAGGCGTGAACATGGTTTACAGTTTTTAAGGAGTCATCATTATGTTTAGATTCAATAAAAAACGGTTAAGCAGTATCGTGTTGGCTACAGTGCTGGGTGTTTCTCCCGCGATTGGTTTTTCTGCAGAATCTGCCGAGCATCAAGCTGTGCAGGTCTATATCAATCAAGTGCTCAAGCCCTATACCCTGGTTAAAAAAATCACCACTGAGGTGTATGTGCTGGATGCAAAAAGCGAAGAAGATGCTGAAATCAAGGCGTTCAAAAAGCTTCAGGCAACAGCGGCAGCGCATGGCGCGGATGGACTGATTGAGGTTAAAAGATACATCCTTAAAGACAATCTAGCGGTCAAGCCATCAAGCTCGATCACAAGCTCAATGTTAAAGGATGATGTCGATGCCACCGGCGAGGCCTTGGATGAGCTTACATTGGATGGCTATGAACGTGGCAGGGGGACGCTGAGTACAAGTCCGATCGATCAAACCTTCGATCGCAGCAAACTCTCGGAAAAGGTGATTCGTTTTACCGGCAAGGCAATTAAGTTTAACTAATCTTCTTTTTCAGCCCTTTTTGCCAGGGTGCAAGGCCCTGGCATTTTTTTATTTCTGAAGCCGGCTGAAAAATAAATAACACAAGAGGGGTTCAATAATGAAAATTGCTGTTTTATCTCGAAACCGAAGTCTCTATTCCACCCGTCGCTTGGTTGAGGCTGCACGCGAGCGCGGTCATGAGGTCAGGGTGCTGGATGTATTGCGTTGTTATATGGATATCACTTCTCATAAGCCTAAGATTCATTACAAGGGTGAGGATATCGAAGGTTTTGATGCGGTGATTCCACGTATCGGTGCCTCGGTGACCTTCTATGGTACTGCTGTGTTACGCCAATTTGAGATGATGGGTGTGTATCCGCTCAATGAGTCGGTAGCAATTTCCCGCTCAAGAGACAAATTAAGATCACTGCAATTGTTGTCGCGAAAAGGTATTGGTTTGCCTGTCACAGGTTTCGCGCATAAGCCGGATGATATTCAGGATCTTATCAAGATGGTCGGTGGCGCACCGCTAGTGATCAAATTGCTGGAAGGTACCCAGGGCATCGGCGTAGTGTTGGCCGAAACCAAAAAAGCGGCCGAAAGTGTGATCGAAGCGTTTATGGGATTGCAGGCAAATATTCTAGTGCAAGAATATATCGCAGAGTCGGGTGGTGCCGACATTCGTTGTTTTGTTATCGGCGACAAGGTGGTAGCCGCGATGAAACGCCAGGGGGCCGAAGGTGAATTTCGTTCCAATCTGCATCGCGGCGGCAGCGCCGCGCTTATCAAGATTACCCCGGAGGAGCGTTCTACTGCTGTTCGTGCAGCCGCCACCATGGGCTTGAATGTGGCGGGTGTTGATCTGTTGCGTTCAAATCATGGGCCTTTGGTGATGGAGGTTAATTCATCGCCTGGATTGGAAGGCATTGAGGCGGCAACTGGCAAGGATATCGCCGCTATGGTGATTCAGTGTATCGAAAAAAATGCCAAGCCAAATCAGACGCGGACTCGGGGCAAGGGTTGATTGCGGTGAATGCAGCGCAATTTCCATACAGGACAATGAGGACAAGCCAGGAGCGCGGGTGGGCCTCGATATTGCCATGCCCGTCCTGAAGAGCATTGCCACGCAGAAGCCCTTTCCATTATGTAAAACTATATTTTCTAAAACGTTTAATATTTGGTTATGAAGAATCTGAAAACTATTGTTCGCAGCGTTGATCCGGCACTCCTCTGGGTGGTGTTGGCTCTGATCCTGTTGCTGTTGACGATGTGGTTGTTTGATGGAAAAGAAACTGACCCACTTATTGTCGACGTTGCTGCTGTTGATGAGCTGACCAGCATTTATGAGGAACACCAGTACACCTGGCCGCCAAGCCAGCCTGTGCCACAGATTTTTGTGGAAAGTTTTCCTGAGGATTTGGGTGCGCTGCAGGCCAGTGATAAAAAATCACTCTTCTTTCGCGCCCTGCTGCCCATGATCTTGAATGAAAACAATATCATTCACGCTGAGCGGGAGTTGTTGCTGTCTGCATTGGGTGAAGCCGGAACCAAACTTGATTAGCTAAACCAGCTGGCTGACAAATACGGAGTGGAGGGAAGCCTGGACGACCCTGCCACACTACAAGAGCTCATGCTCAGGGTGGACGCTATTCCTCCTGCGCTGGCATTAGCCCAGGCGGCCAATGAAAGTGCGTGGGGAACGTCGCGCTTCAGCCGTGAGGCAAATAATCTCTTTGGTGAGTGGACCTATGTTGCCACTGACGGCTTGGTGCCGAAAAAACGAGACCCTGACAAAAAACATTTTGTGCGCAAGTTTGAAAGTCTTCAGGCCTCAATCGCGTCGTATATGAACAATCTGAATCGTGGCCATGCCTATGATAAATTTCGCAGTATCCGTGCCGAGATGAGGAAGTCAAACCGGCCCTTGAGTGCGCGTAAGCTTGCCGCCGGCCTGGTTCGCTACTCTGAGCGCGGTGAGCATTATGTGAAAGAGATCCAGCGTATGATCCGCCACAACAAACTTGATCAGTACAAGCTCAGTCGGTTGTAGTTAGTGTTAACAGGCCCTAACTGGATCGCTGCACGAGTAAACTGGGAAAAGTAAGTGGGTATTATTTCAATGTCACCAGTTCTTCGGCGCTGGTGGGGTGAATGGCAACTGTGCTATCGAAATCCGCCTTGGTGGCGCCCATCTTAATGGCAACGGCAAAGCCTTGCAGCATTTCATCTGCGCCGTGGCCAACGATGTGGCAGCCAATCACTTTTTCTTCTTTGCCAAGACAAACTAGTTTCATCGCGGTTTTGGATTTGTGTTGTGTAAGGGCGTGGTACATGCCTGTGAAGCGGGTTTGATAGATTTTGACGTGATCGTCACCGAACTTTTCGCGTGCCTGTGTTTCAGTCAGGCCGACTGTTCCCACTGGCGGATGGGTGAAAACGACGCTGGGGATATTGCTGTAATCCAGCTTACTTTCTGCGATGCCGCCAAAGAGGCGATCAGCCAGTTTGCGCCCGGCGGCGATGGCTACTGGTGTGAGCGTTGTTTTGCCGGTGACATCACCTATGGCATAGATATTTGAGATATTGCTAGTCTGATAGTCATCCACTGAGATGAAACCTTGCACGTCGCAAATTAAATCTATGGTTTTTAAATTAAGTTGGTCGCTATTCGGTGCGCGACCGATGGCCCATATTAGGCAGTCATAACCTGACAGTTCCGGTCCATTTTCGGATACCAGCACTAGTTTGTCGTGCTGTCCTAAGGTGATGGTGGAAAGACTGAAGTGGGTATGAATGCCGATGCCGTCTTGTTCCATTTGTTCGCGCACGGTGTCACGAATCAATGGATCGAATGGTGTTAGCACACGGTCGCCGCGC
>CALZIQ010000072.1 GCA_945787735.1 uncultured Chromatiaceae bacterium
TCGAGCTTCGTGATGAACTGAACAGCCTTAACGACCGTCTCTGTGATGTTCTTTATCTCTGCAGCAAAAAATAGACACACCAATAATGCGCCTCTAGACACATTGCAGATATGAGAGGATGGAATTGAGAAATGTAGACCAGAAGCTGAAGGTAAAATAAACGACTGATCTTTATGTAGTATCAGAATAATTAGGTATTCGGCTGCTATTAACCGAACACCTCAGCAATGAAAGATTTAGAATTTCATGTCTTCAAAAAACTTCTTCACACCATCGAACCAGCTGCTGGTGCGAGGGCTATGCTTGCCATCCCCTTCTTCCATCGAGCGTTGAAATTCTTCCAGCAAATCTTTTTGCTTACGATTCAGGTTGACCGGCGTTTCGACCTCGACTCGGCACATCAAATCACCGACACTGCCGCCATGAACTGATTTAACACCCTTGCCACGCAGGCGAAACATCTTGCCGGTTTGGGTTTCTGCCGGAATCTTGAGCTTAACCCGCCCTTCCAGAGTCGGCACATCCAGCTCCCCCCCCAGCACAGCACTGGTAAAACTAATTGGCACTTCGCAAAACAGATCGTTGTCTTCACGGGTAAAGATCGCGTGAGGACGCACCTTGATCTGCACATACAGATCACCGGCCGGGCCACCGTTCTCACCCGCTTCACCCTCGCCGGCTAGGCGAATGCGATCACCGTTATCAACCCCGGCCGGAATCTTCACCGACAGGGTCTTTTGTTCCTTGACTCGACCCTGACCATGGCAAGTGCCACAGGGATCTTTGATCATCGTGCCCTTACCATGACACTGGGGGCAAGTTTGCTGCAAAGAAAAGAAACCCTGCTGAATCCGCACCTGACCGCGACCACCACAGGTAGAACAAGTGGTTGGGCTACTGCCGCGCTTGGCACCGGAACCGTCACAGGTCTTACAGGTGACATGGGTCGGCACACGGATTTTGACCGTGGTCCCAGCCACCGCCTCTTCCAGGCTCAGCTCCAGGTTGTAGCGCAGATCGG
Organism: uncultured Chromatiaceae bacterium; assembly: GCA_945787735.1. GTDB lineage: Bacteria > Pseudomonadota > Gammaproteobacteria > Tenderiales > Tenderiaceae > Tenderia. The sequence continues at coordinate 1,022 of CALZIQ010000072.1, forward strand.
CGCCACGATAGACATTGGCACCACCGCCGCCACGACTACCACCAAAGATGTCGCCAAACACATCTCCGAAAATATCGCTGAAATTACCAGCACCACCAAAGCCAGCACCCGGTCCAGCGCCACCCGCGGCAGAGGTGTCGACCCCAGCATGGCCAAACTGATCATAGGCAGCCCGTTTCTGTGCATCGGAAAGCACCTCGAAGGACTCCTTGGCCTCCTTGAATTTCTCTTCTGCCTCAGGATTGTCGGGATTGCGATCGGGATGATACTTCTGCGCTGCACGGCGATAGGCCTTTTTGATATCCGCCTCGCTGGCGTTACGCGCCACTCCCAATACTTCGTAATAATCTCGTTTGGCCATAGATCCAAGCTTTAGTTAATGCAGCATGCCGCCAGGGCATCTAGAATTCTTTATCCTTTAACACGCAAATGACAGGCGGGGCCGAAGCCGCGCCTGTCATCACCTACAGATACCGGTTTGATTTACTTATTGTCTTCCTTGACTTCCTCAAACTCGGCATCAACTACATCGTCCTTGTCAGAAGATGCACTCTCGGCTTGCGACTCAGGCTGAGCTTCTGCACCACCTTCAGCGGCCTTCTGGGCATAAACCCGCTCGGCCAACTTGCCGGAGGCTTCGGTCAATGCCTGTGTCTTGGCTTCGATATCGTCCTTGTCTTCACCCTTCATGGCTTCTTTCAAAGCCTCGATCGCACTTTCAATACTGGCCTTCTCATCTGCCTCAACCTGATCACCCAGCTCTTCCATAGACTTGGTAGTGGCGTGAATCATATTGTCAGCCGTGTTGCGCGCGGCCACCAGCTCATGAAACTTCTTGTCATCTTCAGCATGGGCCTCAGCATCCTTGACCATGTTTTGCACTTCTTCATCCGACAAACCGGACGAGGCCTTGATGGTAATTGAGGTCTCCTTGCCGCTAGCCTTATCTTTGGCTGAAACATGCAGAATACCGTTGGCATCGATATCGAAGGTTACTTCAATCTGCGGCACGCCGCGTGGTGCCGGCGGGATATCACCCAGGTCGAAACGACCCAGAGATTTATTGCCCGTAGCCTGTTCACGCTCACCTTGCAGTACATGCACGGTAACCGCAGTCTGATTGTCATCAGCCGTGGAGAAGACTTGGTTAGCCTTGGTCGGAATAGTGGTGTTCTTGTCGATCAGCTTGGTCATGACACCACCGAGGGTTTCGATACCCAGGGACAATGGCGTCACATCCAACAGCAATACATCTTTAACTTCACCACCCAGAACACCGCCCTGGATCGCGGCACCAACAGCCACCGCCTCGTCAGGGTTCACATCCTTACGCGGCTCCTTGCCGAAAAACTCCTGCACGGAAGCCTGCACCTTAGGCATGCGGGTTTGACCACCGACCAGGATGATCTCATCCACATCCGATGCCGACAAACCGGCATCCTTCAAGGCAATGCGGCAAGGCTCGATGGTACGCGTGACCAGATCTTCAACCAGCGACTCCAACTTGGCACGGGTCAGTTTGATATTCAAATGCTTGGGACCACTGGCATCAGCGGTGATGTAAGGCAGGTTGACGTCTGTCTGCTGAGAAGAAGAAAGCTCGATCTTGGCCTTCTCGGCTGCCTCTTTTAAACGCTGCAGTGCCAGCGGGTCATTGTGCAGATCGATGCCACTCTCTTTCTTGAATTCGTCAGACAGATAATCAATCAAGCGCAGATCAAAATCTTCACCACCCAGGAAGGTATCACCGTTGGTGGACAACACCTCGATCTGGTGCTCACCCTCGACCTCAGCGATTTCGATGATGGAAATATCAAACGTACCGCCACCCAAGTCATAAACAGCAATCTTGCGGTCGCCGCCCTTCTTATCCATACCATAAGCCAGCGCCGCGGCAGTAGGCTCGTTGATGATGCGTTTAACTTCCAGACCGGCAATCTTGCCAGCATCCTTGGTGGCCTGACGCTGAGAGTCGTTGAAATAGGCCGGTACGGTGATCACCGCTTCGGTGACCGGCTCACCCAGGTAATCCTCGGCGGTCTTTTTCATCTTCATCAGCACGCGGGCGGCGATTTCAGGTGGGGCCATTTTCTTGCCATTGACCTCAACCCAAGCATCACCATTGTCGGCACCGATGATGGTGTAAGGCACCATCTTGATGTCTTTCTGCACCTCTTTGTCCTTAAAGCGACGGCCAATCAAACGCTTGATGGCGAACAGCGTGTTGGCGGGGTTAGTCACCGCCTGGCGCTTGGCCGACTGGCCCACCAGCACTTCATTGTCATCGGCATAGGCGATGATGGACGGGGTGGTGCGATCACCCTCACTGTTCTCGATAACACGTGGCTTACCACCTTCCATTACGGCCACACACGAGTTGGTGGTGCCAAGGTCTATACCGATAATCTTGCCCATTGAAAAAATCTCCGTAGTTAATCTTTTGTTTCTAAAATCTGGTCGCTGTTCTGGTCATACTAAAAGGCTTACCCTTCATATGGGGACAGCCCGAATGGTTTTCAAGCCATTTCGTCAATACCGTTTTCGCCGCTTGGCTGATCGCCCGCATTGCTGCCGGAATTGGCGCTAGCCACCACCACCATGGCCGGGCGCACCAGGCGCTCGTTGAGCTGATAGCCTTTTTGAAAAACGGTGATAACCGTATTGGGCTTGGCATCCGGCACATCCTGCATTGACATGGCCTGGTGCAGATCAGGGTTGAAGGGCTGGCCGACCGGATTGACCTCGGCAACACCGAATTTACCCATGACATCGGTCATCATCTTCAGGGTTAGCTCAATACCTTCGCTCACCTTTTCCAGCTCGGTGTTCTCGACCTTAGCGGCCGCCTCGCCCATCTCGAGGCTGTCTTTGACCGGCAGCAACTCGTTTACGAATTTTTCCAGTGCAAATTTGTGCGCCCCCTGCACATCGCGCTCAGCACGGCGGCGGGCATTTTCCAACTCAGCCTGCAGGCGCAGCACGTGGCTCCAGTGTTCCTCAGCCTTGGCCTGGGCCTCTTGCAGGCTTTGCATTAATTCTTCTGCACTCGGCAGACCAGCATGCTCAACTGCCTCTTCCTGAGTCTCTGCTCCGGCTTCTGCCTGCAATTCCTCATTTTCAATCGTCTCGTTGGTTTCGGTCTTGTTCGTCATGACTTTCTGTCTCTGTACCCGCAAATAATAAGCCCTTGATAGCGGCCGCTATGATACCACTAACATCAATCAGATCAGGGATATGGGGACAGTTAACCTCGATTCAAGCCTCTAACGGATAAATTTATCCCTATCACTACAGCGAATGCTGCCAGATGCAGTACTATCCCTTTCTATACACAAACACCACCAGTCTGAGCGGTGCGACACTGAAACGCCGGACATCTGGTAAATTCAGCCGGACTATCATAGAGTTGCCCCCATGAGATCAGAATTCAAAACCATCGGCATTATCAGCAAGTTCAGCGATCTGAGCATTGGCGGCACCATCACCACCCTGATCAACTTTCTACTCGATCGAGGCTTGGAAGTTATGCTTGACGAAAGCGCCGCCAAAACCCTGCCACCCTCAGAGCTGGAAACCGTCAATCTAGAACAGCTGGGCCAGCGCTGTGACCTGGCCGTTGTAGTCGGCGGCGACGGTACCATCCTGCACTCGGCTCGGGCACTGGCCGATCACGATATTCCGCTGGTGGGCATTAACCTGGGACGGCTGGGCTTTCTGGCAGATATTTCGCCAGACGACATGATGGACAAGCTTGACGAGATCTTGGCCGGAAAATATCACCGCGAAGAACGCTTTTTGCTGGTTTCACAGGTGGAACGGAACGGCCAGATCATCAACGAAGGTTACGCCTTTAACGATGTAGTCATCCACAAATGGAATTCAGTTCGCATGATCGAGTTCGAGACCTTTGTCGACGGCCAGCTGGTCAACAGCCAGCGCTCGGATGGCATGATTGTCTCGACCCCAACTGGCTCCACTGCTTACTCACTCTCCAGCGGCGGCCCCATACTGCACCCAAGCATGAACGCCATCATCCTGGTGCCAGTCTGCCCACACACCCTCAGCAACCGCCCCCTGGTGATTGATGGCGATTGCGAGGTCGAAATATTGGTCAAGCCGGGCAGCCAGCCCCATGTGCACATCACCCTTGATGGGCAGGATAATTTCGAAATCCATGACGAAGACCGCATTTTAATTCGCAAAAAAGACAAGCCGATTCGCCTGATCCACCCAGCCGGCCACGACCATTACCAACTGCTGCGTGCCAAAATGGGCTGGCGCTAAGCCACACCAGAAACCACTATGCTGACCCAGATCTACATCCGCAACTTTGCCATCATCGATCAGCTAGAGCTCGATTTAAGCCAGGGCATGAGCGTCATGACCGGCGAAACCGGCGCCGGCAAATCCATCCTCGTTGATGCCTTGGGGCTGGTATTGGGTGACCGCGCCGACAGCGACGTGGTTCGTCATGGCGCCGAACGGGCGGAGATCAGCGCCTATTTCGACATTACTCAGCTCAAACCCGTGCAGGCATGGCTGCAAGAAAACGACCTGGATGTGGCCGACGAATGCGCGCTGCGCCGTATCATTTCGGCCGAAGGGCGTTCACGTGGCTACATCAACGGCAGCCCCGCCCCCTTGCAACTAATGAAAGCGCTAGGCGAGATGCTGGTCGATATCCACGGCCAACACCAGCATCAGTCCCTGCTCAAAGCGGATATCCAGCGTCACCTGCTGGATGATTATGCCGGCAACAAATCACTGGTCGACCAGATTCACCAACTGTATCAGGGCTGGAAAAACGCCTCGCAGCAGCTTGAAACACTGCGCCAAAATGCACGCCAAAAAGATGCCCGTCTCGAGCTTCTGCGATATCACACCCGCGAGCTGGAGGCACTCGACCTCGGCCTTGATGAACTCAAGCAGCTCGATGAAGAACAACGCCGCCTCGCCAACGGCGGCAATTTGATGCAAAAGTGCAGCAGCGCCCTCGAAGCCCTGTATGAAAACGACGCAGGCAGTGCACTGCACCTGGTCAACCAACAGCTGGCTGAACTGGAATCCCTGCGCCAACTTGATCCACAACTGTCAGGCATCTGCGACATGCTCAACGAGGCCACCATCCAGATTCAGGAGGGCTGTAACGACCTGCGCCACTACGTCGATCGTCTCGAACTCGACCCGGAACGCCTCGATTGGGTCGAACAACGGCTCGGCAGCATTCATGACATGGCGCGCAAACACCACGTCAAACCCGAGACACTGCCCGAATTATTGACCCAGTTTTCAGATGAATTGGCCCAGCTGGAAAATGTCGACATCGAACTTGAAACACTGGAAAATCAAATCGAGAAATTGCAACAGCAGTACACTGATTTGGCTGGAAAACTAAGCCAGAAACGCAGCAAAGCAGCCACCAAACTGGCCAAGCAAGTCACGGCAATTATTCGCGAACTAGGCATGCCGGCAGGCAAGTTCAGCCTCTCGCTTACACCACGCGAAGAGAACGCGCCTCATCGCCATGGTCGAGAAACAATCAGCTTCGAAGTTGCCGCTAATCCCGGCCAACCGGCCAAACCCCTAACAAAAGTGGCTTCTGGTGGTGAGCTGTCGCGCATCTCCCTGGCGATAGAGGTATTGCTCTGCAACAGCCAGCAGATTCCAACCTTGATATTTGATGAAGTGGACACCGGTATCGGCGGCGCCGTGGCGGAGAGTGTCGGCCAGCAACTGCGTGCACTGGGCAAAAGCCACCAGGTATTATGCGTGACCCACCTGCCCCAGGTAGCCGCGCTTGGCCATCAGCACTTTCAGGTCAGCAAGCTGGTTGAGAAGAAGAAAACCCGCACGCGCATCATCGAACTCGATACGCAGGCACGGCAGGATGAGATTGCGCGCATGCTGGGCGGCATGGAGATCACCACTCAGACACGCGCGCATGCAGAAGAGATGATTAGTCGTGCTGCTTTAGCTTAAACAGTTTCCGGCTTGATTCTTACTTTTCTTGCTTCTGGCACTCAGGACAAACGCCATAGATGTAGAGACTGTGGTCCGTGATGCGAAAACCCGCCTTTTTGGCAATGGCCTTTTGCCGATCTTCAATGGTTTCATCCAAAAACTCTTCAACTCGGCCACAGGTAATGCAGAGCATGTGATCGTGATGTTCACCTTGGTCCAGCTCAAACACTGAATGGCCGCCCTCAAAATGATGCCGCGCCACCAAGCCCGCCTGTTCAAACTGGGTCAGCACACGATAAACCGTTGCCAGACCAATATCTTCGTTGCTGTCCAGCAAGGCCTTGTAGACATCTTCCGCGCGCATGTGATCGTCTTTATGGTTCTCGAGAATCTCGAGAATCTTAAGTCTCGGCACGGTCGCCTTGAGTCCGGCCTTTTTTAAATCTTGTGATTGTGACAACTTAAAACTCCTTAGCAATCAGGCGAAATGGCGGCGGGAATCCGATTGGTGTAAGATCCCGGCCTTTCATGCAGATAATAGTTAATCGAATTAGTAATGCAAAAGCTTCTCATTTATATATCGCTTTGTGCAAGCCTTCTTTTCGCTGGCTGCAGCGCCCATAAGCTGGAGATTCAGCAGGGGAATATCGTCACACCTGAAATGGTCGAAAAGCTGAAAGTCGGCATGACCACCAATCAGGTCAGATTTGTGATGGGTTCACCTCAGCTGACTGACCCATTTCACAGCAACCGCTGGGATTATTTATACAGCCTAAAACAAGATGGCAAGCAGACAAAGCAAAAACATCTAATTCTGTTTTTCGAGCAGGATAAGCTCAGCAGGATTGAAGAAGGTGAATTGAAGCCCGGAAATTAGGGCCTGTTAAAGGTCGCCCCCACCCTTCTTCATTTTTTTGCCTTCAGCTGCACGCTGACGCCGCACCGCTTTCGGGTCTGCAATGAGTTTGCGATAGATCTCGATTCGATCGCCGTCACGCAAAGTGTTGGTAAGTTTTGTTAATTTGCCAAACACACCCACTTTGTTTTCCGCTAAATCAATCTCGGGAAACTTTTCCAAAATACCTGAAGTCTTGATGATGGACTCTATGGTTGCATCGGTTGTGGTTTCCACCTCCAAAATCAACTGACAATCCGGACGCGCAAACGCCACTTCAACTTTTATCTTTTTATCGCTTTCCATACACTTCTATCGCGCGCTTGCAAAAGGCATCCACCAATGAGTTAGCGATCTGATTGAACACCGGCCCCACCGTCAAGTCGAGTAGTTTACTGGAAAATTCAAATTCCAGAAGCAGAGAAATCTTGCAGGCCTGCTCGTCCAGGGCATCAAAACGCCAAAAACCTTCCAGATGGTGAAACGGACCTTCTTCAAGACGCATCTCGATCATTTTGTGTTTCTGGGCTCGGTTGAGCGTGGTGAAGCCCTTCTCGATGCCGCCTTTGCTCAGTTCGATGGAACCGCGTACCACATCCTGATCACGGCTTAATACCTTGCTTGATTTACACCAAGGCAAAAAGCTCTGGTAGGCATCGATGTCGTCCACCAGGGCAAACATCTCGGCGGCCGAATAGGGCACCAAGGCATTTCGATTTATTGTTTTCATAAATGTGTTTTCCCGTTTCAGATCACGCCAATCGCATTTAGGAACACCACCGTCACACCCAGCGGTGTGACATAGCGCACCAGAAAACGCCACATGCGGTAACCGAAATGATCATGCATATGCAGCTCCTCCTGAGTCGCCTGTTTGGTCATAATCCAGCCGGCAAACACAGCAATCATTAAACCGCCCAGGGGCAACATAATATTTGCCGTTAGATAATCGAGCAGGTCAAAAAAGGTCTTGTCGAAAAGTTTGTAGCCTGACCAAAGATTAAATGACAAGACAGTGCCCACACCAACAAACCAGGTCACAATCCCCGCGCCGATGCTGGCCGTCGCTCGCTTCATGCCTTTATTTTCCACTAACCAGGTAATCGCCGGTTCAATCAGGGAAATCGCCGAACTCCAGGCGGCAAAGACAATCAGCACAAAAAACAGCGTGCCGAAAAACAGACCTCCCGGCATCTGGCCGAAGGCAATCGGAAGCGTGACAAAAATCAATCCCGGTCCTGCGCCCGGCTCCAAGCCATTGGCAAACACAATCGGGAAAATGGCCATCCCCGCCACCAGCGCTACCATCGTGTCGGCACCTGCGATATAAAATGTCGTACCGGTAATCGACGCTTTATGGGGCACATAAGAGCCATAGATCATAATCGCGCCCATACCCAGGCTCAGAGTGAAAAATGCATGGCCCATGGCGACCAACACACTATCCTGGCTCAGTTTGCTGAAGTCAGGACTAAAGAGAAATTCCAGCCCCTGAGAAAACGCACCGGTGTTGAGTGCATAACCCACCAGTATCAACAACAGCATAAACAGGGTCGGCATCAGAAAACGAATCGCCTTTTCCAGACCATGACGCACGCCACGCGCCACCACCATCATGGTCATCACAATGAAAATGGTATGCCAAGCCAGCAGGCTCTCTGGCGAAGCCAGTAGGCCGTCAAAAATTGCACCCACCTCATCGGCCGATGCACCATCAAAACTGCCCCCGGCAGAGCGAAACACATACGACAAAGCCCAACCAGCAATCACGCTGTAATAGGAAAGAATCAGAAAACCCGCCACCACACCCGACCAACCGAGAAATTTCCAGTGGGGGCTGTGGCTGGCTTCTTTTGCCAACGTCGCCATGGTATTGATCGGGCTCTGGCGGCCACGCCTGCCAATCAGAATCTCAGCCATCATGATGGGGATGCCGATGATTGCAATGCAAAGCAGATACAACAGCACGAAGGCACCGCCACCGTTTTCACCTGTAATGTAGGGAAACTTCCAGATATTGCCCAGCCCGACGGCGGAACCTGTCGCTGCCATGATAAACACCCAGCGGGACGACCACTCACCATGCATGCTCTTGCGTCGCTCTGCCATTTATGTACTCCCTCAATCTTCTTATCAGCTGACGGCCTAAACAACGTATTGTCCGCAAAATAGAGCAAAGGCTCAACCGACAAGAGCTAATAAAGGTGCTAAAAACGTACACTTATTGAAGCTCTGCCCCTATAATTGCCGCCATGGCAAAAAAACAGGATAAAAAACAGAGCAGCACCATCGCCCTCAACAAAAAGGTCAAACACGACTTTTTTATTGAGGATAAATTCGAGGCAGGCATCGCCCTGCAAGGCTGGGAAGTAAAAAGCGTGCGCGCCGGTCGCGTGCAGATGCGCGACAGCCATGTCTTTATCAAAAATGGTGAGGCCTTCATGGTCAACACCCTGATCACGCCACTGCCGACCGCTTCAACCCATATTCATCCGGATCAAAACCGCACGCGTAAATTACTGCTCAATCGACGTGAATTGGACAGACTAGTTGGTGCTGTCGAACGCCAGGGCTACACCATCGTACCCATCGCCATGTACTGGAAACACCACCTGGTCAAAGTGGAAATCGGCTTGGCCAAAGGCAAACAACAGCATGACAAACGCGCCACATCGAAAGATCGTGACTGGAAACGAGAAAAACAACGAATCCTCAAGCGGGGTTAAACCACCGCCGAGCTTGTCCCCCTTGTAACGTTTTTGTCATCTTATCCTTTTACCTTTGATGATCTGCGCTAAACTGGTTTCATCAAAGGTGACAACGCCATGGCCAATCCCGCATACAAACAGATTCAATTGATCTGGCCGAACAACTCTATATCTTACGAAATGATATTGAACACGAGGCCCGCTCGATTCTCGCCCAGTACTGCCCCGACAGTGCCTGCCTATTTCGGAGTATTGGAACACTCATCAATGAACTGGAAAAACGCAATGCCGCCCACTTGGCCATCATCGCCAAAATCGAGACACAGGTTGCCGTCAAAAATCTACCTGAGATCATTCTCAGCGCCACCCCCAATCATCGTCTTGGCGTCATGATCGCCCGCAGCGACCTGACCGTGGAACTGGGCGGCGTAAGCATGGCCGAGATTCAGGAAGAACTGCTTTGGTTATGTGAGGCCGCCCACGTGCCTGTGATCTGGGCTACCCAGGTGCTGGAAACCCTCGCCAAGAAAGGTGTCTATAGCCGCCCCGAACTCACCGACGCTGCTATGTCAGGCCGGGCCGAGTGCGTCATGTTTAACAAGGGGCCTTACATCCTAAGTGCTGTCAGTACGCTGAATTCAATACTGGTGCACATGCAAGATCATCAACAGAAAAAGCGCTCTACACTGCGAGTGCTTCACTGGTAGCAAAAGCAACCGGCCACTTTTTTCACTCAACCTCAAAATATTAACTACTGACCGGTCCAAAGGCCCTCTTGCAACTATTTCAAACACACAAGCCGAACATCCTTGCTGTTAACTGCGCATTCAAATTACACCAATCCAGCTTATAGCTATGATGTTTTAGCCTGCAGTTATTTACTTGACAATATTGCTCAGGCAACTATTCCTTAAGATATACCATGAGGGTGTGAACCGCTTCAGGTGCCAGGATAGCAAGGCTCACCCGCACACTCGAGCAAGATCAAGGTTCGCATCGTCAACCATAACGAGAAACAGAAGCACTCAATTTGGGACAGGGAGATGCCTTAATGTTCGGCATGCTATTAAGTGTTGCACAAGGACGAAAGCGAGCGTCCGTACCGGCAGTCGGCAGCCTGATAATTTCAGGATGTGGCAAGGGAGCAGGTATTGCCGCCGCCCTTGTCGTCGCGGCAATTGTATTGGCGACTGTGGCTGCACCTGTCACAGTACCGTTGACCGTTTTCCCTGGTGGCGATGTAGTTAAACCCGCATTGTTGTTGCCATTTAGCGGTGAAATAAATGCAGCCGCTGTCACGCCAGATGGCAACAAGCTTTATGCTGCAGATAGCCTGCACAACACTGTATCCGTGATTGACGTGTCGACACGTCGCGTTACAAAGGTAATGGATGTGGCAACGGGGCCTCGCTTTGTAGCGATAACGCCAGATGGTAGCAAGGTCTTGGTTAGCAATTTTGGCAGCCGCGACTTGGACGGTAACACGCTGACCATCATTGATAGTGCCAGCGATGAAGTAGTCGAAACACTCAGTGTCGGTGCGCAACCCTTTGCCATTGCCATTACACCTGACAACAACAAAGCCTTGGTCGTCAACGCTGTTGATGACAGCGTTTCGGTGATTGATTTGAAGACCAATTCCATCATCAATACTCTAGATGCGGCTCAAGGTTTTACCGGGGTCAATCCCGTCGCAATTGTCATGAGCAGCGATGGCGCCCAGGCCTTTGTCGCCAATCGCAGCAGCAGCGATGTCACAGTAATTGATGTTAATAACGAACAGGTGACTAATACCGTGGTGGTAGGCGCAGCACCTACGGGCCTTGCCTTATTGCCCGACGATAGCAAACTCTATGTCAGTAATCGCGACAGCGACAGTATCTCGATAATAGATGTATCCAGCGGCTTAGTCGAAGCCACACTGTTGGTGAGTGCTGGCCCCATGGCCTTGGCAGCAAACCCCAATGGAGAGCACGTCTATATTGCCCATGGCTTCAGTGGGAATGAAGATGACATCTGCGGTATAGAAGGGTCAACCGCGCAAAACAGTATCAGTGTGATTGATGTGGGTAACGCCGCAGTGTTACCAGGCACAATCACTGTGGGCGATGCACCGCTGGCAGTAGCAGTGGTTGAGACCGACGCGAATACAAAGCTCTATTCAGTCTCTGCATGCAGTGACTTATCAGGCAAAGGCACAGCCTCAAGTCTCAATACTGCCGCGATTAGCGACAACGCCAATCTAGCTGCGGATAGCATTGTAACCGTAGCACGAGGCACCGGCCTGGTATTGTCACCCACCAGACCAGAGATTTATGTCACCCATCCTCACGCCATTTCTGTTTTAGACGTGGAGAATGACACACTGCTTGGCTCGCCTATCAGCGTGCGGGGTGCAGGCCCGACCAAACTTGCACTCACCGCCGATGGCACCAAACTCTATGGCATCCAACCCGGCAGGGATTCCGTTGCTGTAATTGACGTGGATCCTGCCAGAAACGACGGACAGTTTTTGTCTGCACTGACGGTGGGGTCTCGCCCCAGTGATCTCGCGATCACAAATAAGGTGGCGAACAATCAGGTGGTAGTCAGCAATGCCGGTTTCTCGCGCACGCCCGATACACGCATTTCGGTGATCGATGTTACCGGGCCAGGCAGTGTTGATGATGCAGTCGACCACATTGAGCTCACTGATCAGAGTATTAGCCCGGCAACCACCGGCCGCGGTCCCATCGATGTTGCTATCAGCAGTGACAACAACCATGTCTTTGTCGCGAATTTCGGTGATTTTTTTAGCAACGATAGAGAACCAGGCTTGTTCTTGTCGCGGGTAGATTTAGCCACATTTCAAGTGACCAATTTTGACAACTATGGTGAATGGCTTGTGGCGGTGAATGTTGATCCACAGGCGACCCTCGATGGCACGACCGGCGTAGTGAATCCTGCCAATGCCGGTGATGATGTCGTCTACACAGCGGCCTTTCTAGATGACGAAATTACTCGAGGCAAGATTTCTAATCCAGCAGTTGCGTTCTCGCTGTTTGCCAGTATCGAACGGCCCATCGGTTTAGTCTTTGCCAACTCGCGCGCCATTGTGGCCAATTACCGCACCAATAATGTCGCAGGCACTGATGTTACCCGCGTGGTCGAGATCGACCTTGATGGTAGCAGCGATTCTATCCAAATCGAGGGCGTTAACCCTGCCAAGATTGCAGTCACACCCGATGAGGGGGTCACCTTTGTACTGCATGGTGGCGACCGCTCATTTTTGTGCGGCCCTGCAGATGATGTGTTTTGTGAAATCGGCAACACTGTCTCAGCTATCGAATTACCCTTTAGCAATGTCGTCTCCCCCACAACCGCATCGCTTAGTGTTGGACAACGCCCTACCGATATCGCCTTTACGCCAGACCTGGCCGGCGTGCCAAAGCGTGCCTATGTCACTAACTATTTTGATGATACTGTGTCGGTGATCGAACCCTGGACGCTGAACGGTGCAACACCAGCCGTGGTAGCAACACTGGATGTCGGCAAGGGCCCCAGCGGTGTCGTGGTCAACGAGCAAGGCACGCGCGCCTATGTGGCGAATTCCATCAGCAATTCCGTCAGCGTCATCAGCATCGACAATGCATCAGCCGGTACCGTAGTCGGTACGATTGATCTCGACCCATAAAATGACAAACGAGTTCATGGGATGAAGCGTGTGCTGGTTATTGTGTTGCTCGCGCTGCATCTCATTGCTTGTGCTAGCGCACCGCCACAAACAAACAATCAGTCTATCGCTACTATTAGCACCGCTGAACGCCACGCAGCACGAGAGCAACATCATTTGGCATTAGAGTCCTTGCAAGACAAAGCGGTGCATTCTTCCCGCAAACAGAGCATTGCTAATGAAATGGCACGTGCGGGCCTACAGTTGTTTGTTGATGGATATTACTTGGACGCGATCGAGTATTTTCGTGCCGCTGTCACCCTCCAAGAAGAGATCGATGATGTCGCCGGCAAGGTGCACAATCTTAACAATCTCGCTCGCTTGTATACCTTGGTTGGGGATCAAGCGCAGGCCCGGCAAAGTCTGGATACTGCACTAAGCATGGCCAAACAACTCAACGCCAAAGCCTTACAGGCCAGCACCCTGATCAATCTGGCCAATTTGCAGCTCAACCTGCGTGAGTATCAAAAAGCACACTTATCATTGCAAGATGCCATGGCGCTAAATGAAGAGGCACAGCAGGACAATCTGCGCGCTGAGGCCTTAACTGTGCTTGGCGCCGTCTATCGCCAACAAGCAGACTTTGAACAGGCTGTATCCCATTACCAACAAGCACTCGCAATTTACAAACGGCTGCGGCGCGGCAACGAGACTGCCACCAGCATTCGTGTGTTGGGTGAGCTCTATCTGCATCGCGTGCAAGGAGGCAGGCAGGAGAATCTGCAGCAGGCTGAAGAGTTTCTTAACCAAGCGCTGCTGCTACACAAACGTCACGCTGATCATCTTGGTGAGGCCATGACCTTAAGTCATCTCGGCGAACACGCCTATGAAACGCAGAACTACAATGCAGCCATCGATCATTACCGTGCCGCTCAAAGCTTTTTTGAAGCCACAAGCTTTCGTGATGGCGTTGGGCGCATGTATGTCCATTTAGGTTTTGCCTATGGCGACCTTGGCCAGCCTCAAAGTGCAATTGAGCGTTTTGATGAAGCAATTGCTATCTACCGTGAATTGAATGATCGTGAGTGGCAAAGGGTGGCTTTGTATGGTCGAGGTGTTTACCAGCAACAGCTGGGGAACACGCCTGCTGCTGAACAAGGTTACCGCCAAGCCGTGGATGTGTTTGAATCCATACGCGCAGATGTTGTTGGCGGTGAGGCGGGACAGTTGCTGTTTACCAAGGTCAATCGCGAGCTTTACGAACGTCTGATTGAGTTGCTGTTGGATACAGGCGACGTAGAAACGGCACTCGAATATGTAGAACGCAGCCGCTTACGCGCACTGCGTGACAATCTTTTTATACGCAGAACCAACATCTCTGGTAACCGCGGCGACAGTGACCTGGGTACATT
>CALZIQ010000073.1 GCA_945787735.1 uncultured Chromatiaceae bacterium
CAGCCGCCACGTGTTGCCAGGTCTCACCGCCAAAAGCACCTGCATTCATGGCCAGGGCACCCCCCATGGTGCCGGGAATGCCGGCCAGAAACTCCATCCCGACCAGATGCTGACGGGCACAAAAACGCGCTACCTTGGCACAGGCCACGCCGGCCTCGACGCGCACTAATGCTTCGTCGATCAATTCGATTTCGTTCAACAAACCGCTGGTCATGATCACCGTGCCGCGTATACCGCCGTCACGCACCAACAGGTTGCTGCCGAGGCCGACCCAAATCAGTGGCTCGCTTTTGTTTAATTGCGCCAGAAAATCTGCCAAGTCATCGATGTCCGCCGGCTCGTAATAAGTGTCGGCCGGACCACCCACGCGCCAGCTGGTATGACGCGCCATAGGCTCGTTCCGCTTTAGTGTGCCGCGCAGTGTCTGCTGCATCGCCGCCATCATGCAGACCCCTCCTGCAATTGTTGCGACAAAACAGCCGCCGCTGCACCAACGTTACCTGCACCGAGGGTCAGCACGACGTCGCCTTCCTGAATCACACCTTCAAGGGTATGAGCCAAATCATCAACACTCTCGATAAACACCGGATCAACCTGGCCGCGAGCACGAATGGCACGTGCCAGGCTGCGCGAATCAGCGCCTGCGATGGGTTCTTCACCAGCGGCATACACCTCCATCAACACCAGCACATCCACTTCGGACAGCACCATGGTGAAATCCTCAAACAGATCACGGGTACGGCTGTAACGATGGGGCTGAAAGGCCACCACCAAACGCCGCCCTGGCCAACCAGCACGAATCGCTTCAACCGTCGCCGCCACTTCACGCGGATGATGTCCGTAGTCATCAATCAGTGTTACCTTGCCCTTACCAGTCTCCACTTCACCATTGATCTGAAAGCGACGACCGATACCTTCAAAACCGGCCAGGGCACGCACGATAATGTCATCCTTGACGCCCAGCTCCTGTGCCACGGCGATCGCTGCCATGGCATTCAAGACATTGTGCCGACCAGCCATGTTCAGCGTCACCTCAAGCACACCTTGCTGACATGCACGCATGACATCGAACACAGTGGTATTCGCATGCTGGCGCACATTGTCGGCACGCAGATCGGCCTCTTCTGAAAAGCCATAGGTCAGCATGGGGCGCGTACACTCCTCCATCACCTCGCGCACACCAGCGTCATCGACGCAAACCACCGCCAGACCGTAAAAAGGCAGGTGATGTAAAAATTCGATAAATGTCTGGCGCAGCTTGTTGTAGTCACCGCCATAGGTGGACATGTGATCTACATCCACATTGGTCACCACCGCAAGCATCGGTTGCAGATACAGAAACGATGCATCGCTCTCGTCTGCCTCGGCCACCAGATATTCACCCGTACCAAGACGCGCGTTGGTGTCAGCACTGTTGAGCTTGCCGCCAATGACAAAAGTCGGATCCAGTTCGGCTTCGGCCAAAAGGCTGGCGATGAGACTGGTAGTCGTTGTCTTACCATGAGTACCAGCCACAGCGATGCCATAACGAAAGCGCATCAGCTCGGCCAACATTTCAGCACGCGGCACTACCGGAATGCGACGTTCATGTGCAGCCACTACTTCCGGGTTGTCTTGTTTCACCGCTGAAGAAATCACCAGCGCATCACAACTTTGCACATTCTCAGCCACATGGTCGTGATCGATCTTAATACCCAATGACGACAAGCGCTGGGTCATGGCGTTATTGCCTAGGTCGGAACCACTGACCTGATACCCCAGGTTGTGCAGCACCTCAGCAATACCACCCATGCCAGCACCACCAATACCGACGAAGTGAACATGTTTGATACGGCGCATGGCTGAGTTACCCATTGCTCGCCTCCATGCACAAATCTGCTGCCCGAATTACCGCATCCGATTTTGCCAGGGCACGTGCCTTGTTAGCCATTTGCAATAACTCGCTGCGATCATGCTCGGCGCAGTCACGCATGAAACCACTTAGAATCTCTTTCAAACGCTGCGCATTCAACTCAGACTGCGGCAACAACAGCGCGGCGCCATTGTCAGACAAATAACGTGCATTGGCGGTCTGATGATCATCCACCGCAAACGGGAATGGCACCAGCATGGCACCGACGCCAGCTGCCGCAAGTTCGGAGACTGTCAGGGCACCGGCGCGACACAACACCACATCGGCCCAGCCATAGGCCTCGGCCATGTCGGCGATAAATGGCTCAACCCGCGCATCGACATTCATCGCCTGATACTGCTGTTGCGCGGCATCGATATTACGCTTGCCCGCTTGATGCCAAATCTCGGGGCGTTGTTCTTGCGACAGAATCGCAAGAGCCTCGGGCACCATCTCATTCAATGCCTGCGCTCCTAGACTGCCACCTAACACCAACAAACGCAGTTTGGCATCACGCCCGGCAAAACGTTTCTCAGGCTCCGCCAATTCAGCAATCTCTTTTCTGACTGGATTACCGCAGTCAACAACACGCTCAGATTGCTCGAAGGTATTAGGAAAGGCCTGCATCACCGTATTGGCCAGACGCGCCAACAACTTATTGGTTAGCCCGGCAACAGCATTCTGTTCATGGATCAACAGAGGTTTGCGCAACAACCAGCTCACCAATCCACCTGGACCGGCAACAAAACCACCCATACCCAAGATCGCCATAGGTCGACGACGCAGAATCACGGCCAGCGACTGAAACATGGCCAACGCTAGACGAAACGGCGCCAGCAACCAGCCCAGCAGCCCCTTGCCACGCAGACCGGAAATGGAAATCCACTCCATCTCAATACCGGCCTGGGGCACCAGCTCAGCCTCCATACCCTTGTGGGTACCAAGCCAAAACACTTCGGCACCGCGGGCACGCAACTCATGCGCCACCGCCAACGCGGGAAAAACGTGCCCACCCGTACCACCTGCCATGATCATGATGCGGGCCGTCATTTCCCACCCCCATTCGTAGCGAGGAGGTTCAAGGGTGCGTGATGAGCGGCTTCCGCGACCGAGGGCCGCGCAGGCATAGTCACCTCTATGTCGAGCAGCCCGACCGAGTGAACGCTGCTTAGCACGTGCCTTTGGGCCGCCGCAGTAGAATGGAGGTGGGAAATGACGGCTACTGTCATGCCATTATTCTCCGCTCGCGTTTGCTGCGGCGCGTATCCGGTTGACCCACACGACGTTCCGCCTGAATTGCACTGCGACGCAATTCATAATCCACCCGCAGCAATAAGGCCACCGCCACGCAACAAACAACGATACTACTGCCGCCATAACTCATCAGCGGCAGAGTCAAACCTTTGGTCGGCAACACACCCATATTGACGCCAACATTGATAAAGGCCTGCAGGCCCAGCCACAGGCCTAGACCATAGGTCATGTATGCAGCGAACTGCTCACCCTTCACTTCGGCACGACGGGCAATCACAAAGGCGCGCACAACGAATATCACAAATAGTGCAATCACAAACAGCGAACCGATCAGACCGAACTCCTCAGCCAGCACTGCGAAGAGAAAATCAGTGTGGGCTTCAGGCAGATAAAACAGCTTCTGCACACCACTGCCCAGGCCCACACCCCAGATCTCGCCGCGACCGATAGCGATCAAAGCCTGTGTCAACTGAAAGCCACTATTAAAAGGATCTGCCCAGGGGTTGAGAAAGGTCGTCAAACGCTCCATGCGATAGGGCGATGTGATTGCCAGCACAGCCATCGCTGCCCCAACCAGCAAAACCAACAAACCAAACTGCCACAGACGCACACCACCGATGAACATCATCGCCAGGGCAGTCGCCATAATCACGGCCGAAGCGCCGAAGTCAGGTTCAAGCAGCAACAACATGGCCACCAGTGATAGCAACACCATTGGCTTGAGAAACCCTTTAAAGCTGGTACGCACTTCGTCACCACGACGCACTAGATAACCAGCCAGATAGATGATGACAAATAGCTTCATCATCTCTGACACCTGCAGATTGAACACTCCCAGATTGATCCAGCGTGTTGCACCGTTAACGGTACGACCAATGCCTGGAATCAATACAATCACCAACATGGCCAGCCCGGCCAGCAACAACCACGGCCCCAGTTTTTGCCACACCGAAACAGGAATATTGAAGGCAATAAACCCAGCACCCAAACCCAGACCGATAAAGATCAACTGGCGCAGACTGTAAAACCAGGGCTGACCATAACTCTCGGCGGCGATATGCAATGAAGCAGAGGTGACCATGATGAAGCCGAATGACAACAATAGAACCACCGCCCCCACCAACCACGGGTCATACATCAATGGTGCAGCCACCACCTGAGGCTTGCCCGCTGTTGCTGTTAGACGCGTAGCGCTCATGCCAGCACCTCCGCCACGGCGGCGGCATACTGATTGCCGCGATCTTCATAGCCAGAAAACATGTCGAAGCTGGCACAGGCTGGGGCCAACAACACAGCGTCGCCGTCACGGGCGATTCTATGCGCCGTGTCGGCGGCTTCTCTCAATGACTCAACCCGATAAACCGGCACTACGTTATCCAGACTTTGCGCAAGCAGATCGGCATCACGACCGAACAGAATCACTGCGCGCCCCTTTTGTGCCAACGCATCTTTGAGCGGGGAAAAATCCTGCCCTTTGCCTTCGCCACCAGCCAGCAAAACCACCTTGCCTGGCATGCCGTTGATGGCCGCCACCGCTGCGCCCACATTGGTGGCCTTTGAGTCGTTGTACCAGTTGATGCTTTTCTGTTTTGCTAACCATTGACAACGATGCGCTAGGCCGCTGAAACGACGCAGTGCTTCCAGCATCACAGTCATGGGCAGACCAGCACTCTCACCCAAAGCAAGTGCCGCCAACGCATTGGCCACGTTATGCATGCCGGCCACTTTCAATTCAGACACCGGCATCAGGCACTCATCGCCTTTGGCCAACCATGACTGACCGTCTTTTTCTCGCAAACCAAAATCAGATGCATCTGTTGGCTGGCCCAGGCTAAATCCCTGCCAGTTAACGTAACCCCGCCAACCAGCTACCACTGGGTCATCCAGATTAACCAGTTTGTGAGTTGCGTCCTTATATATACTCTGTTTTACCTCAGCGTATTCGTGCATATCGCTGTAACGATCGAGATGATCCTGACTGACATTCAACACCACCGCTGCCAGCAGCTTGAGTGAAGCAGTTGTTTCCAATTGAAAACTGGATAATTCCAACACATACAGATCAGGTTCGTTTGCTTGCAACAGGTCCAGCGCCGGCGTACCGATGTTGCCACCGATGCGCACCTCTTTACCCGTCGCCTTGGCCATCTCACCCAGCAGGGTGGTAACAGTGCTCTTACCGTTGGAACCAGTAATAGCAATCACCGGCGCCTTGGCGTTGCGGGCAAACAATTCGATATCACCGACAACTTCAACACCGGCTTCGATGGCGGTGGCAATGGCGGGATCTCGCAATGAAATCCCCGGACTCACCACCAACATGCCGGCCTGTTTGAAGAGTTCAATATCGAACATGCCAAGACGTGTTTCCACCTCAGGTAATTCCGTTTGCAGGGCTTGAATACCCGGCGGCTCAGCACGACTGTCGACCACCAAGACATCACAGCCCTGACGCAGCAAAAAACGCGCGCAAGAGAGCCCGGTCTTGCCCAAACCGACAATGATGGTTTTGCGTTGTGCTTCATTTTGTTTCAAAAGCGCCAATTCCATCTTCCGTGCCTAACGCAGCTTCAGCGTTGCCAAACCAATCAAGACCAGAATCACAGTCACGATCCAAAAACGGACAATGACACGCGGCTCCGGCCAACCCTTTAATTCAAAATGATGATGCAACGGCGCCATGCGAAAGATGCGCCGCCCAGTGAGCTTGTAAGACACCACCTGCAGGATCACCGAGACGGTCTCCATCACAAACACACCGCCCATGATCAGCAATACCAATTCTTGTCGCACTACCACGGCCACGATGCCCAACGCTGCCCCCAAAGCCAAAGCGCCCACGTCGCCCATAAACACTTGTGCCGGGTAGGTGTTAAACCAGAGAAATCCAAGACCGGCACCACAGATGGTGCCGCAAAATATGGCCATCTCACCCACGCCTTCGATATAGGGAATACCCAAATACTCGGCAAAACGGGCATGGCCGTGGGCGTAGGCAAAGATGGCTAGGGCACCGGCAACCATAACCGTTGGCAGAATAGCCAAGCCATCCAGACCATCCGTCAAGTTAACTGCGTTGCTGCTACCAACCACCACGAAATAGGTCAGCACAACAAACATCAAACCCATGTCGATAGCCACATCTTTGAAGAAAGGCACAAACAACTGAGTCTCCATCGGCGATACGGCCGTGGCATAAAGAACTACGGCTGCGCCCAAACCAAATACCGACTGCCACAAATATTTTGCCTTACTGGACATGCCTTTGGGATCCTGCAACACCAGTTTTTTATAATCGTCGTAAAAGCCGACGGCACCAAAAGCCAGTGTGGTGAGCAGTACCACCCAGACATAACGGCTGCCAAGATCACTCCAGAGCAGAGTACTGACAGCAATCGCTACCAGAATCAGCCCGCCACCCATGGTCGGCGTACCGGCCTTAGAAAAGTGACTCTCAGGACCCAGTTCACGAATCGGCTGTCCTTTATAACTGGACAGCTTGCGAATCACCAGCGGCCCTACCATAAAGCTGATCATCAATGCGGTTAGCACACCGAGAATAGTGCGCAAGGTAATATAGTTAAACACAGCAAACGCGCTGTGAAACTGGGTCAGGTATTCGGCCAGATCAATCAGCATCAGCCTTCACCTCCGCCAACCAAGGCATCAACAACCTTCTCCATGGCTGCGCTGCGTGAACCTTTAACCAACAATACCGCGGCCTTATGGCGTGGCTCGGACAACATTGACAGCAAGTATTCAAGCAAGCTTACTTGCGAATCAAAACAGATTGCAGCTTCGCCAAAACCTTTGACTGCCTCTTGGCAGTGACAACCATAGGCCAGCAGTTGATCGACACCTTTATGCCGCGCCTCGGCACCAGCCTTGAAATGGAATTCATTAGCCTCACTGCCCAGCTCGGCCATGTCACCCATCACCAGAACTTTTTCTCCATCCGCCTGCAACAGGACATCAATGGCCGCCCTGAGTGAATCAGGGTTGGCGTTGTAGCTGTCATCAATAATCAATTGACCAAAACGTGTTGTCTTAGGCTCCAGCCGTCCCTTGACCGGGGCCATGCTTTCAAGCCCGACTTGAACCTCCGCCAGCCCAGCGCCTGAAGCAATAGCCGTTGCAGCCGCCGCCAAAGCGTTCATCACGTTGTGCTTACCCGCCAGGTTCAAGGCGATATCGATGCTGCCCACTGGTGTCTGGATAGTAAAATGACTCTTGTAAGCACTGCCTGAGACTTCCCAGTGCACGCCACCTTCCCCTAGGCGCACATCGGCGCTGGGCAACATACCGAAGCCACTGCTCTGGTGGTCAACTACCAGCTCACGCCAGTAGTCTGCAAATTCATCGTCAAGATTGACCACAGCGGTGCCGGTTTCGCTCAACCCTTGCCAAATCTCTGCTTTAGAACGCGCCACATCCTCGAGCGAACCAAAGCCTTCCAGGTGTGCCGCCGCCGCATTCGTAATCACCGCCACGTCGGGCTGCACCAAGCTAGTGAGATAGGCGATCTCGTCCGGATGATTCGCGCCCATTTCAATCACTGCAGCCGTATGCACTTCTGGCTGCAGGCGCAATAACATCAAAGGCACCCCAATATCGTTATTTAGATTGCCCTCCGTGGCCAACACGGCGCCCTTCTGACCCATGATCCGGGCCAGCATTTCTTTCACTGTGGTCTTGCCATTGCTGCCAGTGATACCAATGACCTTGCCCTGAAATTGGCTGCGCCAGCTGGCGGCCAGCTGACCCAATGCCAGGCGGCAATCAGCAACGACCAGTTGTGGCAAATCACATTCAACCTGCTTTTCGACAATGGCGGCCACAGCCCCTTGCTCTGCTGCCTTGCTCACATATTCATGCGCATCGAAATTCGGCCCCTTAAGCGCAACAAACAAATCACCCGCTTTGAGCTGACGACTGTCTGTCGAAACAGCATCAAATGTCACATGCCCCACGCCAATCAATTGTGCATCGATAATCCTGGCAGCCTGCTGTAGCGACATCATGCTCATGCCGCCACCCCCAGTGCCTGTCGCACCTGCTCACGGTCGCTGAATGGAATTTTTTCGTCGCCAACCTGTTGATATGTCTCATGGCCCTTGCCTGCCACTAACACCACATCATCGACAGCAGCTTGTGTCACGGCATGGCGAATTGCATCAGCGCGGTCACACAGCACAATCAACTTATCCGACTTAATACCCGCGCTTATATCGTCAATGATTGCCGCCGGATCTTCATGGCGAGGATTGTCATCGGTAAGCACGACCTGGTCGGCATAATGCGATGCCACAGCGCCCATCAGTGCACGCTTGCCTTTATCGCGATCTCCACCACAACCAAACACACACCATAGTTGCGCAGCACAATGTTCACGCAAGGTCATTAATACCTGCTCCAGCGCGTCTGGCGTGTGAGCATAGTCAACCACCACTAATGGCTTTCCATGTTCGCCACCAAGGCGCTCCATCCGACCTGGAACAGTTTTTAATTGAGAAAGTCTTTGCAACGCAGTATCAAAACCAACACCACTCAACAGCAGCGCCGACAATACCGCCAACAGATTGCTAGCATTGAAACGTCCCAACAAGGGGGTATGCAGACGGCCTTCACCCCAGGGGGTTTGCACATCCAGCAGCAGTCCATCATGGCCCTGACTGACAATCTGACCACGCAACTTTGTTTGATCATGCTTATCATCAGACAGCGTATAAAGCACAGCTTCCACAGCCTCGGGCAGCTCACTCATCAGGCGACGGCCAAAGACATCATCACCATTGATTACGGCATACTTCAAGCCAGGCATCTGAAACAGTCGCGCCTTGGCACGACCATAAGCATCCATATCGCCGTGATAATCGAGATGATCACGCGACAGATTAGTAAATACGCCCAAATCAAAAGCAATGCCATTCACGCGCCCCTGTTCAAGACCATGAGATGACACCTCCATCACAAGACTCTTGGCCCCCGCATCGACAAAACGACGCAGCATGGCATGCAGAGAAATCGCATCGGGCGTGGTATGCGTGGCTTGCTCCAAACTGCCAACAAAACCATTGCCCAGTGTACCCACAACAACAGCTGGGGCGTCCTCACGATTCAAGGCTTGAGCCAGAAAATGGCTGCACGAGGTTTTGCCATTGGTGCCGGTAATGCCTGCAACAAACAGTTGTTGTGAAGGAGCCCCGTAGAAGCGCTCGGCAATGTCGCCCAATTTTTGTTTCAACCCTATTACCGGCAGACAAGGCACGCTGACATCGGCCAACTCATCTGTATCGACACTTGCCTCAAACAGCACGGCGATCGCACCGGCTGCAACCGCATCTGTGATAAAACGATGGCCTTCGACGCACGCGCCCGACATGGCGACAAACAAGTCGCCTTGTTTCACCTCGCGACTATCCAGACACAGACCAGTTACAACCAAGTCCGTCTCGACAGAGTCAACAAAGCCATTCAACAGTTCAACTAGGCGTATCACTGGGCGCATTACAGGGCACCTCCCGCCACTTTCACAACTGCGGCATCATTGGCTGCCTGTCGCAATTTCAACGCCGCCATGTCATCCGGAGCGACATTCAACAAGCGCAACGCGCCGGTCATGACTTTGGAAAACACAGGCGCAGCCACTTGGCCACCGTGATAATCACCCAGCATAGGGTCATGCACGACTATCACCATAGCCAAGCGTGGCTTTGATGCTGGCGCAATTCCGGCAAACAGAGCCGTATATCGATCCTCGGCGTAACCACTACGGCCGCTTCTGTGCACCGTGCCTGTCTTGCCGGCAATGCGATAACCATCAACCATCGCCTGCTTGCCAGTACCCTCTTGCGTCACCACACTTTCCAGCATGCGCCGCACACTGGCAGCAACGTTGGCCGACATCACTTGCTCACCTTGCGGAGCCTGTTCTTGCTTTATAAATGAAACTGGTTTCAACAGCCCGTCATTGGCCAGTACTGCATAGGCGCGCGCCAACTGTAATGCCGTAACTTGCATGCCATAGCCATAAGCACGACTGGCCTGTTGAACATCATTCCAACGCCAGTAGTCGCCGATCATGCCATCCGCTTCACCCGGAAAGCGGCTGCCGCTGCTCAAACCAAAACCAAACTGATCCAGCGATTTCCACATTTGCTCTGCCGTCATAGACAGGGCGATCTTGGTCGCACCGATATTGCTCGATTTTTGCAGAATTTTGGTGATATCCATATCGCCGTAGTTGACTGCATCACGAATAGTGTTGTTGCCAACGCGCATATAACCGGGGGAGGTATTAATCACCGTGGATGGTTTGATCTTGCCCAACTCAAGCGCCGCTGCAACAGTAAAAGCCTTCATAGTTGAGCCGGGTTCGAAAACGTCCGTGACAGCGCGATTACGATAATTTGCCGAATTGAAGCTGGCACGATTATTGGGATTAAAGCTGGGCTGATTCACCATGGCCAGCACCTCACCACTTTTCACATCCAAGATCACAGCAGAGGCAGAACGGGCGCGATTGGTTTTTACTGCTGCTTTTAATTCACGGTAGGCCAGGTACTGCAGGCGACGATCAATGCTAAGCAGTACATCCTGACCCGGCTGTGGTTCGGCAATGCTTTCCACATCCTCGACCATTTCACCCATGTTATTACGCAGCACCCGCTTGCCACCTTTAATGCCGCGCAGACTTTCATCCAGGGCCAACTCGATGCCTTCCTGGCCGCGATCGTCGATGTCGGTAAATCCAACCACATGCCCCATTACCTCACCCATAGGGTAATAACGGCGATATTCACGTTGAAGCGCCACCCCCGGCTGCGCCAGACGCCGGACCTTGCCGGCCAGTTCGGGTGAGACATGACGCTTGAGATAGACAAACTCGCGCTCAGCTCGCGCCACGACACGGCGCTGCAGGTCGGCCACACCCATCTCCAACACTTTTGCCAGTTGCACCAAGCCGTTTTCACTCTTGTTTTCCAGATACACCTGCGGATTCACCCACACCGAATCGACCGGCGTGCTAATGGCCACCGGCTCGCCGTTACGGTCCATAATTACACCGCGATTTGCCGCCAGCTCCATTACACGCAGATGCCGCGCATCGCCCTGGTTCTGCAGAAAATCACGATCAATCCATTGCAGATAGATGGCGCGCCAACCCAACACGACCGCAGCCAACAGTAATAGCGCCAGCATCAACCAGCGCCTTGCAGCCATCCATCTTGCATCCCAATCACTCAAGGCCTTACCACCACAACCTGGTCCGGCTCAGGCAACACCATGTCCAAACGTTTGCGCGCTGCACTTTCAATGCGTCCATGAGTCGCCCAGGTACTCTGCTCCAGCTGTAGCTGACCCCACTCCACATCCATTCTGTCCTGTGTTTTGTTCAACGCCTGCAGCTCCGCAAACAGCACGCGACTCTGAAATTTGGCGTACACAACAGCAAGCGCCGACGCCAACACCAGCAGCGCCAGCAAAACAATCAAACCACTGCGCCAGGCCTGTCCGGATACGGTCGCCGTTTTATTCTTTACGCTCGTCACAGCACTCAAACCTTTTCCGCCACACGTAACACGGCACTGCGGGAACGTGGATTTGAATCCAGCTCTTCGTCCGACGCACGGATTGCCTTGCCCACCAGCCTCATCCTTGGATTCAGCTGATCCACCGTCACGGGCAGATCCGGCGGAAAGTCATCACCACGAGCCTGGTCACGCATAAAACGTTTAACGATACGATCCTCCAACGAGTGAAAACTGATCACTGCCAGACGCCCACCACAGGTAAGCACCTCTACTACTCGGCTGAGACAGGCGCTCAAATCATCCAGTTCCTGATTGATAAAAATCCGGATCCCTTGAAAACTGCGCGTAGCCGGGTGTTTGTCCTGCTCGCGCTGCTTTGGCATCACGCCTTTGATAATTGCCGCCAGCTGTCCGGTGGTTTCGATAGGCGCCTCTTGCCGTGCTGCAACAATGGCGCGCGCAATACGTTTGGCAAACCGCTCTTCACCGTACTCTTTCAGCACTCGGGCGATCTCCGCTTCTTTGGCCTGCGCCAGCCAGTTCGAAGCTGACACACCATGTGTGTTGTCCATGCGCATATCAAGAGGGCCATCACGCATAAAACTAAAGCCACGACTGGCATCATCCAGCTGTGGCGATGAAACGCCCAGGTCCATCAAAACGCCATCTACCTGACCAAACAAACCATCCGCTTCCACCACCTGGGCCAGTTCAGCAAAGCTGCCGTGGTAAATACTGAAACGCCCATCGTTGGCAAATTTCTGTCGCGCCGTGGCCACTGCCTGTGGATCTTTATCCAAACCCAGTAAGCGACCATCAGGACCTAGCTGAGCCAGAATCGCCTGCGCATGCCCACCGCGACCGAAGGTGGCATCCACATACACACCCTCCGGCTTGATATTCAGAGCATCCAAACACTCGTCAAGCAACACCGGGCGGTGGCTAAACCCACCACTCTCAGCACTCAAAACGACAAATTTTCCATTTCTTCCGGCAAGGCGTCTTCGCCAGCCGCTTCAGCTGCCAACCACTCATCGCGATTGCCGTTCCAGACTTCTTCATTCCAGATTTCAAACTTGTTGCCTTGACCCACTAGCACGATGCGCTTATCCAAGCCGGCATATTGGCGCAACACGGCCGGCAAGAGGATGCGGCCATTTCCATCCAGTTCGCACTCGCTGGCATAACCCAGCAATAGCCGCTGCAAACGGCGCGCACGTGGATTGAGGCTTGGCAGGCGCACCAGCTTTCGCTCAAGCTGATCCCACTCGCCTTCGGGGAACAACATCAGGCACTTGTCAAAGTCGACCGTCAGCACAAGACGACCCTCGCAGAGCTCTTGCAGACGCTCACGATATTTAGCCGGCATCGCCATGCGACCCTTGGCATCGACATTGATGGGGCTCACCCCTCTGAACAAGTGCTTTTCTCCCTGTATGCTTGACCCACGCTTAACCCACTATCGACCACTTTCCCCCACTTCTTGACACTATAGAAATCCAACACCCCTCATGTCAAGCAAAATCGCCTCTTCAAAGTAGCAATTCTTTCTTTTATGACAATCACTTAGCGAAATGGAGGGCAAGGTGGGAGAGTCGCAAAATGACGACACAAATCGATACAACCGACAAATCATCAAGTTGAAAAAAAGACGTGAGCAATCACTTTAACTTTGATGACAAAAAATGACGCTTTCTAGGCGTATTGGAGAAATTTGGGAGAAATTCTAAAAAAAAGAAATTGGAGTCGGCCGATAAGCCGGGTTCTGTCGTGAGCAGTCATTCATCTGGGATACATGTCACCATGCCCCTCAAGCAGCCTACCCGGGAACAGTGCGGGCCGCACCATTGCTCCCCTATTTGGCCTTGCTCCGGATGGGGTTTTCCATGCCACCGAATGTTACCACCGGCGCGGTGCGCTCTTACCGCACCATTTCAACCTTACCGGTCTCTCGAAAGAGACTTAGGCGGTATATTTTCTGTTGCACTTTCCGTAGGCTCGCGCCCCCCAGGGATTACCTGGCACCCTGCCCTATGGAGCCCGGACTTTCCTCCACATTTCAAACCTGAGTCTGAAACACAGCGACTGCCTGGCCGACTCCGGGGCCTAAGATATCAGCTACACCTTAAAAACTCCATGTGAAATTCCCCGCACTCGCTTTACGTATCATCCCAGCCAACATATGCTGTGTTGCTTGGGCCGTAGAGTGGAACAAATACAGCCGCACCCATATCTCAGCGTAAACTAGCCTAACGAGTGGTAAATGGCGGATAAAATTCGAATAAACGCTTTGCAAAAGCAACTTCTGACCCTGACCGTACTCGGTACAATTATCACTTCGCTGGTCATTGCCACAGTCATTGCACTGACATTTCTTCAGCATGACAAGGCGCATCATGAGCTTAATCTGAAAGCCACTACAGATAACCGCGCCCTGGCGATCAAGCAATACCTGGATAGAATCGGCTTCATCAGCATGCAGGTCACGAGCCGGACCTTTGCCCGGGAAAAACTGCAACAGTATCAAAATAACGAAATCATTCTGAGTAAACTGCAAGAGTTCAGCATTCCAATCCTGAACGACGCCATGGCTCATTCACCCGAAATACTCGGCATTACACGCCTAGGCAAAAATGGACAACTGCTAACAGCCGTGGGACAAGTTATTCCCCCCGAATTATGGCCTATTCCTGTTGAAGGTGTTGACGCTCGGCACCTGATCAGCCCTCCTGTAAGAATCGGCGAGCAAATGGTTCTGCTGGTAGGCGCAAAAATTCTTGGCCGCCAGAATCAACGCCTGGGCACCGACATTGTCGCGTTCAGCAATAGCGAATTGACACTTCTACAACAAGACCGGCAAGGTCTCTCACATGGCGAAAGTCTTTATATTGGCCACCTAAACGGTGATCAGATTCAAGCAGTCAAAGCAATCGGCAGCCTCGCGCCAAGTGATATGAACGCAGCGATAGTAAACGCACTGTCCCAGGCTGCACAGGGAAATAGCGGCATTGGCCGCTCCACCCGAGCCGATGGCACAGACTTCATCACTGCTTATACACAAATCGGCGATTATCCCTGGGGACTGGCAATCAGCGCCGAGAGGCACGAGCTCTATGCGCCCATGCACAAACAAATCGGCACTGTCATTGCCATTGTGGCAGTTCTCACCCTCGTCGGCATCGGCATAATGTATTTAACCCTGCGTCCTCTGACTGGTCGCATCCTGATCCACACCGACGAACTTGAAGATAAAATCTATAAAAACACCAAAGAACTCCAACGTAGCAACCGGGCCCTATCCACCATCAGCGCCTGCAGCAACGCCATTATTCATGCCCAAAATGAACAAGAACTGTTACACAATGTCTGCAATGTCTTTATCACAACCGGTGGTTATCGCCTTGCCTGGATTGGTTACGCCCAACATGACGAGAACAAATCTGTTCTGCCAGTGGCCCAAGCGGGATTTGAAGACGGCTATCTGGAAACAGCC
>CALZIQ010000074.1 GCA_945787735.1 uncultured Chromatiaceae bacterium
TTAAGCACGATATCCTGAAAGTGTTTATTCATTGAAAAGTTTCCGATTTAAGTCATACACAAGCTGTCGTCCCCTGGCGACGTATTATATTCTTAGCTCGCATACTTCTGTTACTCTTTCACACGTGTGAACTATGTTAAAGAGCCTCTGATTAATTCATGAACGGAATTAATCAGAGGCCCTTTAAGTTGTACTCAATTATTACAGCGAGGAATTTCCATGAGCATACTGTTAATTGGTCTAGCCATCTTCTTAGCCATTCATTCTGTTTCCATCATCAACGATCCCTGGCGTAACCGCATGGTGGCTAAGCTTGGAGAGCTGCCATGGAAAGCTATTTATACCCTGCTGTCGATTCTTGGCTTAGTACTCATCATACAAGGCTACGGCCTTGCCCGTGCCGATGCGGTCGTGCTCTATTCACCACCTACATGGTTAAGTCATTTGGCGATGCTACTGCTTGTGCCTGTGTTTCCCCTGCTGCTGGCCGCCTATCTGCCAGGACGCATCAAAATTATAACCAAACATCCTATGCTGGTGTCGACCAAACTTTGGGCTCTGGCCCATCTGCTCACCAATGGCATGTTGGCCGATGTATTACTGTTCGGTGCATTTCTCATTTGGGCGGTGGTGGATCGCATTTCAATGAAACACCGTACTCAACGGCCTCTGCCCGGCCCACCAGCTTCACGCATCAATGACATTATAGCCCTGGTCGGTGGATTGGCACTTTATGTTGCGTTTGTTCTTTGGCTGCACGCCTGGCTGATTGGTGTTTCGCCAATTGGGCGTTAATTATAATGGGGCCAAGCCTGTTAAGAAACTTCTACCATCAACATTTTGTCAGATAGTAAGAACTATAGTTTCGTGAATAAAATAGGGTAAATTTGCGAATGTCACCATTTCGATTCGTATTAACCATGTTCTTCTTTTGTGTAGGGCTTTTAGTAAGTCAGACGTCCTATGCATTTCGCTGTGGCAGCGACCTAATCACTGAGGGCGATTCTAAAATCAGTGTACTCAAGAAATGCGGCGACCCAAGTTGGATAGATCGCTGGCTTGAAGAGATTGTTGATCTGCCTGATACTAATTTCGAACACCGCATTACTCGCATCAATGAACGCTGGGTTTACAATCCCGGACCGACACAGTTCCTTCGCATCATCACCTTTAAAGACAGCAAAGTACTGTCCATTGATACCGGCGGTCGAGGTTTTACCCCAGAGCCCGGAACACAACACTGTAATTTCGACATCATCTCATTAGGCAGTACAACCGCTGAAGTGAATGCACGATGCGGTGAGCCTGATTTAATTGATCAACGCTATGAAACCATTACCCGAAGAATAGCTGGGGGCCGCAGACAAGTCACTGTCACCGTGGATGAATGGACATTCAATCTCGGCCCGACCCGATTCATGCGCACCCTTACTTTTCGAAACGGCAATCTAGTGGATATTCAAACAAACGAAAAAGGCTTTCATTAAGGAACCTCTGAATAATCATCGTTTTCAGTGAAAAAATTTCATCCAAGCGTAACTCATGCCGAATCAAACGCTGTTTCGATCTTGAATCCCACTTTTTGATTGCCGAAGGCCGCTTTTCTGCGTCCTTAGGCATATTTCAGGCACATGTCTTCTATGACATCCTTAACAACTGCCTTTTTGCCATCACAATATTCACAAACGTACAGGCAGCGAATAGATGATTGGCATTTTTGTCTAGCCCACGAAATCTCACTTTGGTAAATCCGAACAATCGTTTCAGAATTAGAACGGATGTTTGACTTTATCCCTCACTTTTAATTTTGTTCTATTCTTTTGTTTGTCCCTTTCGGTCAGCGCCTTACTCCTTACTCCCTTTTGGTGGCTAAAGTCCTTTGCGTTGGGCGCAGCTTCTTTGATGGCTTTGCCTTGGCCTGAATAGGTGGAATCGCTCCAGAGGTGCGTTTCCTCTCCGTGGAAAAGGTCGCCGATGACCTGGGAGTCGTGGACATTGGCGTCGGTCGCAACAACTGAGTGGATTAACTAGCTTTTGCTATCCACCCCAATATGGGCTTTCATTCCGAAATACTCTGATTACCTTTGCGCGTTGAGTGAATCTCGGGATCTCTTGAATTGTCCTGATTCTTCGTTGATGTCGGCGCATTGATGATCGCGGCATCTACAATGGTAGCGCGTGATATCTTCATGCCATTCTCTTCAAGATAGCGATTCACTCCGTGAAACAATTCGTCCCATAAATTGTCCTCTTCCATCAAGTGACGAAATTTCAACATTATTGTTTCATCAGGTTCGGATTCTTGCCCAAGGTCAATACCGACAAACTCGCGCATAGTCCGTGAGTCATAGAGCGCTTCTTCTGCCCCTGGATCAGAGAGGTGGAACCAATGCTGAAGAAAATAGATACGTAACATTCGCTCTATTCCAATAGCATGGCGTCCAACGCCTTTTGGATTCGGATAGTAAGGTTCAATTACATCCTCCAATTCCTGCCAAGGAATGATCTTGTTCATCTCTGATAAAAATTATTCTTTTCGATATATTTTTCGATGCTTTTCGAAACTTCCCATTACCAGGCTTTGTTGCCGCATAATTTTTTCTTATGGGTGAAAGTAATATAGCGTTATTATTTCAGATGTTGTGAATTAATCAGAGTTTCCTTAGGTTAAAAATCCTTCGAGGCCAATATATAAACATAGGTGTTTTTTCCCCCATGACTATAGACTTTATCCGCCACTTCATAGATCTTGTCCCGTGCGGAATCGAAGGCGTTGAGAAATCCCTTTTCGGTGTTAGTCATGTCTGGGTCGAGTTGTTTAAATGCGTCTGCTTCGACATAAAAGGACACTTCGATCGCGCTGTCATAGCCCCAAAATTGAACGTGGTTTTTCATTTCATCGTAACTACGGCTTGGGTTTGGAAAGTGCAGGCTCATCGCTGAACTCCTTCAACCTGATTGGGTGTCATGCCCTTCAGAAATTGAAATAGATCGCTGTCTGTTGAAAGCACCAGCGTAGTGTTTTTGGCGATGATGGTTTTGTAAGACTCCATGGTGCGGGTGAATTCATAAAACGCGACCGATTCAGAATTTTGATTGTATGCCCGCGCATAAATTTCGCTAGCCTTGGCGTCGGCCAGGCCACGAATCTCTTCGACTTCGCGATAGGCTTCTGATTGTATTTTGTTAAGGTCGCGCACACGATTGCCACGAATTCGGGCGGCCTCGCCGTTACCCTCTGATAAAAAACGTTCGGCAATCTGCCTGCGTTCGCTGATCATTCGATCATAGATTTTCGGGCGTACGCTTTCGTTGTAATTGATGCGTTTAAAACGAATGTCGAGTAGTTCAATGCCAAACACTTTTACCTTCTCCGCCGCGGCGCTAAAGATCTCTTGTTCAACCAGCTGGCGTCCCTTCTGGATCGGCACCAGCGTGCCCATGTTCAGCTTACGTTCCTCATCAGTCAGCAGGGTATCACGCAGCGGGACGCGATCTTTTGTGGTGCGGATAATCTCGATTAGTTCATGCTTAGCGATGGCGTTGCGGGTCTCGCTGCCGAGAATATCGTCAAGGCGGGACTGGGCGCTACGTTCGTCGCGTAAGCGTAAAAAATACTGCAAGGGGTCGGTAATGCGCCAGCGGGCGAAGAGATCGACCGAGATATAAAGTTTGTCCTTGGTGGGCATGTCTGATGGATTACCGTCCCACTCAAGCACCCGTTTGTCGATGGGATTAACCTCCTGAATAAAGGGTGCTTTGATCTTCAAACCCGCCTCTGTTACCGGGTCACCGACCGGCTTGCCGAACTGAGTGATAATCACCTGTTCGACCTCGTCTACTGTATAAAGTGAACTCATTAGAACGTAGCTGCCAATGCCCAACACTACTAACATTGCGATTGATTTGATCTTCATGGTCGATCTCCCTTCTGGGCGTCGAGGTTCAGCAATGGCAGGATGCCGCGCATCTGGTCATCAACAACGATCTTGGCGCTGATACCTGGCATCACTTGTTGCAATGTTTCGAGATAAATACGGCGGCGCGTGACCTCTGGGGCTTTGCTGTATTCCGCCAACAAGGCGCTGAAGCGGGCGACATCACCTTCCGCTTCATTGATTCTCTTGAGTCGGTAGCCATCGGCCTCACGGATACGCTGATCCTTCTCACCCTCGGCCAACGGAATCACCTTGTTGTAATCGCGCCGCGCCTCGTTGATCAGCTTCTCTTTCTCCTGTTGGGCTTGGTTAACCTCGTTGAAAGATGCCTGCACGGGTGCAGGCGGATTGATATTCTTCAATTGCACCTGGTCGATGCTAATCCCCATGACGTATTTAGTTGCGAGCGCCTGCATTTTGCTTAGCGCTTCTATTTCAATCTCCTGACGGCCGATGGTGAGCACCTCGTCCACGGTGCGATCGCCAACAACTTCGCGCATCACGGATTCAGAAACGTAACGTAAAGTAGCCCCCGGCTCTCTCACCTCGAACAAGTATTTAATCGGATCTGAGATGCGATATTGAACCACCCACTCGACCAGTGCTGAGTTGAGATCACCCGTGACCATCTCGGTTTCCCGTTTGCCATCCCGCGGACTTTGGTAGGGATCAGTCGCCCCCGGCGTCGTGAAACCGAACTCTTGTTTCAATTGCCGTTTGACGGGAACGATAGTGACCCGATCAACGCCCAGCGGTATTCTGAAATTCAACCCAGGTTGGACTTCCTTAAGGTATTGACCAAAACGTTGTACGACTGCGACTGAGTCGCTCGGTACCGTGTAAAAGGCGGTCCAAGCAGCAAGGCCAGCGAGGATGAGCGCAACCAAGCTAATGATGCCGCGTGAGCTACCGCTTGGCATGAACTGTTTGAATTGCGCCTGCCCTTGCTTAAACAACGCATCAAGATCAGGGCCAGATCCAGATCCAGGTTTTGCACCCCAAGGATTGTTACTGGGACCGCCGTTATTGTTCGATGGCATAGGGGTGTCCTAGGTTTGTGTTGTTATTGGCGATATAAGCGTTCATTTCAAACTCCTTGTATTCTAATCCGCTAGGCAGAATTACCCAACGGATATATTTCTTTAGGTTGAATATCACAATTCCACATCGACGTGATGCTCCTGGCGGTCATCTGCCAAAGGAATAAGGCCGCTGTTGCTTAGCAGCTCACCGTCCAAGATCACACGCGTTACATGGCTGCGACTTTCACCATGGTATTGGATGCTGATGTGGTAGAAGGTATCGCGATAGCGATAGTGGATTTTGTAGGATTTCCAATCTGCAGGAATGCATGGGGCGATGCGTAGGTAATCGCCTTCCAGTTGCAGGC
This sequence comes from uncultured Chromatiaceae bacterium, assembly GCA_945787735.1. GTDB lineage: Bacteria > Pseudomonadota > Gammaproteobacteria > Tenderiales > Tenderiaceae > Tenderia. The sequence continues at coordinate 5,329 of CALZIQ010000074.1, forward strand.
CGAGCAGTGTTTCAACGCTGAGTCGGTACATCCATGCGGCTGCACCGGTGTACCAGGTCCAGCCGCCACGGCCAGTGTGAGGAGACGCGCCGTAGATGTCAGCACTCATGACGTAGGGTTCGACTTTGTAGCGTTCTACATCATCTACCAAAGTGCCGCGATTGACGGGATTAAGCATGGCGAACAACTCCCAGGCTCGTTCTTTGTCGCCCAGCATGGCAAAGGCGGTGGCGGCCCAAATGGCGGCATGGCTATATTGACCACCGTTTTCGCGTACACCGGGCACGTAGCCTTTGATGTAACCGGGTTCCAAGGCCGATTTGTCGAATGGCGGATCGAGCAGTTGAATCAGCTTCGCATCGCGCCGTACAAGACGTTTGTCCACCGCGGCCATTGCTTGGCGAGTTCGTCTAGCATCACCTCCGCCGGAGATCACCGACCAACTCTGGCTGATGGAATCGATTTGGCATTCGTCATTCTCGGCTGAGCCTAGCGGCGTACCGTCATCAAAATAGGCGCGTCGATACCAGGCACCATCCCAGCCATGGGTTTCGATGTTTGTGAGCAGCTGTGCGGCCTGTTCAGTACAAAGCCCAGCAAAGACTTTGTCATTACGACTGCTGGCTAAGGTTGAAAACTGCTGTAGGTTTTCATACAGGAACCACGCCAGCCAAACGCTCTCACCTTTGCCGTCCTGACCGACCAGATTCATGCCGTCATTCCAGTCGCCACAGCCCATCAATGGCAGATCATGGTCGCCAAAACGTAGACCATGTTTAATTGCGCGCACGCAGTGTTCATAGAGCGTGGCGGTTTCATTGGAACGTTGGGGGTGGTCGTAATAAGCCTCTTCATCCGGATTCAATTCGCGGCCTTCAAGAAAGGGGATTTGTTCGTCAAGCACGCTGGTATCGCCCGTGGCTAATACATAACGACACGTGGCATGGGGCAGCCATAAATAGTCATCGGAGAAATGGGTGCGCACACCCTGGCCATGGGGTGGATGCCACCAATGTTGCACATCCCCCTGGCTGAATTGGTGCGCGGCACAACGGATGATCTGCTCGCGTGCCAGCCATGGGGTGGCATGGATTAGGGCCATTGTGTCCTGCAATTGATCACGAAAACCGTAGGCACCGCCGGACTGATAATAACCACTGCGACCCCAGAGTCGGCAGGAGATTGTCTGGTAGACCAGCCAGCCGTTGGTCAATACGTTCAAGGCCGGATCAGGGGTTTCCACATGCACCGCCCCGAGGGTGTGATTCCAATAACCCCACACGGTTTCGAGTGCCTGGCGCGCCCCCGCTGTGCCGCCAAAGCGCTGGATAAAATAGTGTGCTTCGTCGGCGTGTTGCGCCGCGCCGAAGATAAATACAATCTCGCGTTCCTGGCCAGCGGCCAATTCGATTTGTGTCTGCATCGCCGCGCAGGGGTCAAGTCCGGCGCCGGTTCTGCCCGATAGGCGTTCGCGTCCCAGCGCCGCCGGATTGGCCAGCGAACCGTTGCGGCCAATGAATTCGCTGCGGTTACCCGTGACGCTACGCTTCGCTTCGCTTACCTGGGCAAACACCACGCGACCGCCACACTCGCGGCCATAGGCATTACGGGCAAAGATCGCGCCGCTGTGCGGGTCGGTTTCGGTCACAGTGTGCATGTGGTTGCTGTGGCGCCACTCGCCCAGCACCAGCTCCCAATACCCTGTGAGTGACAATTGACGCGCACGACTGGAATGGTTGCGCAGCTTAAGCACCACAAATTTCACCGGCGCATCCATCGCCACATAGTTAAACATCTCTGATGCGATACCGGCTTGGTCATGCTCAAACACGCTGTAGCCAAAACCGTGACGGCAGACATAGCCAAGTGGGCTCTTGGTCGATAGCGGAGTGGGTGACCAGAAGACTCCCGTCTCTTCATCACGGATATAGAACGCTTCGCCGCTGCTGTCGCTGATCGGGTCGTTGTGCCAGGGGGTGAGGCGGAATTCGTGGGCGTTTTCCACCCAGGTGTAGGCGCTGCCGCTTTCACTGACCACGGTGCCGATGTGCGGACTGGCGATGACATTGACCCACGGTGCGGGCGTCGTTTGCCCCGCTTCAAGGGTGACCACATATTCATGGCCATCAGGGGTAAAACCGCCCAGACCGTTGCTGAAAATACGTTCGCGAGCGGCCAGGGGCTGAATTGATTCGTGGGTAGTTTGCAGCGTCGGAATCAGACGATTTGGTAATCGCTCTACCGCGACGCGGCGTTCCAGCTGTTCGAGTAAGGTCTCGGCACTGTCATTGAGTACCACTCTTGCAACGGTCTGGAACAACACCCTGTCTTCCTCGGTCAACTCTTCAGCCCGGCGCACAAAGACACCGCCGGATTTATCGAGCACTTGTTGCGCTTCAGGCCCGGCGTTGATCAGCCCCATAATCTGGTCATGTAACACCGCACGGTAGCCGGAGAAGTCGTCATTCACAATCACCAAGTCCACCTTCAGACCCTTCATGCGCCAATAGCCATGAGCCTGCAGGATTTGTTTCACCAGATCGATGCGATTCAAATCGGCGATGTGCAACAGTAAGATAGGCAGGTCACCCGAAATGCCAAAGCGCCACAGCCCGGATTGGCCCAGTTGGTTGCGGGCAATCACGCTGGGCGCGGCACGACGTAATGCGTTGCTATAAATAAGTGCGCTGGCGAGACGGCCGTAGACCTGTGCATCGGCTTCGCTGGCGTTGAGGTGACGCAGCACCTCCTGACTTTGAAACCAGGCCATTTCAAAAGCGCGCTCGACGAAATGGCGGTCGCAATACTTATCCAGCAAGGCCAAGGCCGCCTCGCGACTATCAGCAACACCGGAGATGATTTGCACGCAAACCGATTCATCGGCGGATAAGCTAAGCCTACTTCGAATAGCAACGATGGGGTCAAGCACTGAGCCTTCGCTATTGGATAAAACATCAACGCCATTCAATGCCAGCGGATTGGCTGCGGTTCGACCTCGACCAATAAACTTGGCCCGATCCGTTTCATACGACGGCGCATCGGCTATCGCACCCGGCGCGGCCAAGAGATGGAACATCCAAGGTACCTGCTCACCCGGTGTACGTGGGCGGCGCGTGCAGAGTATCGCTTGGCGCTCAGGCAGAATTTCGGTTTGAACAAATAGGTTACTAAACGAACGATGGGCCAGATCGGCATTCAAAGGCGCCAGCACCACCTCAGCGTAACTCGTAATTTCTATGCGGCGTTGACGGGGTGACTGGTTGGTTAGTGTGACACGACGAATTTCGACATCGTCTTCAGGCGACACGCTAATTTCGGTGTGCGTCTCAATCCCTTCATCCCGACGCCGATATTCGGCCCGTGCTTGCACAAAAATCGCTTCGTAATGATCGGCCTTTCGTAACGTTGGCTGATAGGCGCTAGACCAAAACGTCTCGGTCTCCGTATCGCGCAAATAGATAAACGTACCCCAGCTATCGGTAGTGGCATCCTCGCGCCAGCGAGTAACCGAAAGGTCACGCCACTGACTGTAACCACCACCCGCATGCGTCGCCATGACGTGATAGCGACCGTTGGATAACAGATGTACTTCCGGTGTCGGCGTGTTCGGGTTGCTAAAGACACGCATGATCGAGCCGGTTTCCACTGCGGGTGGGCGGGCCGCTGCCGTCACTTCGGCGGCGTGTGGATGCAGGGTTGCGCCTTTCTTCGGCACACGTTCTTGCAGTAACAACTCGGTCGCCCTGACCAGGGGATCAGACATAAAACGACGCTGCATGGGTTGGTTCAACAAGACATGCTCAAGGGCCAACAGACTCATGCCTTGATGATGGGCCATAAAGCTGCGCACGATGGCGTGGTTTTTTCCACGCGGCACACGGGAGGGGGTGTAATCGATGGCTTCATAGAAACCATAGTCCCCTTGAAAACCACTGGCAGCCAATGTTTGTAGGTTACGACAGGATTCCAACGGCATCACCATCAACGCTAGCGCGCTGGCGTATGGCGCGATCACCAGGTCCTCGCCCAGGCCACGCTTGAGACCCAGCCCCGGCACACCGAAGGCGCGGTACTGATAAACATGGTGCATATCCGCTGCGTTGTAGCTGGACTCGGAGATACCCCAGGGTACTGCACGCTGGCGGCCGTATTCAATCTGGCGCGCGACAGCGGCCTTGCAGGTTTGCGCCAATAAAGTGTTGTCGTAACTGGGCATGATCAGTTGCGGCATGAGGTACTCGAACATCGAGCCACTCCACGAAATCAAACTGACGTGGCCACCATGGCTGGTCAACAGACGACCCAGTGCGAACCAATGTTTTTGCGGTAGCTGTTCTTGGGCTATTAGCAGGAAACTGGCCAGGCGTGCTTCGGAGGCCAGCAGGTCGTAGCAGGCCGGGTCACGCCTGCGTTCACCGACATCATAACCAATGCTTAGCAACCCGCTAGCGCGATCGTATAGAAACTCAAAATCCATCTGCGCCAGTTCACGACAACGGTTGATCAAATCGTCAATGGTTTTGAGCCTTTCTACAGCGCCTTTATAAAGTGAACCTGAGCGTGCATCAGTATCAGAAGATTTCTCTCTCGCCAGCTTTGCCAGCGTCGGTATATTGTTGAAACTCTGAAACTCCGGTACCTGGTATTCAAGGTCCTCACGCAGAGTCTGGGATTGTCGGGCAAATGCCTGCGCCCAGTAATAGAGTTCACCGTCGATATCAATATCTGCTGGCAGCCATGTCTGTAAATCACCGCTTAAGCGATCAATCTCATCCAGCAGCGCTTCAGCATCGACCAATGTCTGCGGCGAACTGTTTTTTGCCAGTGCCTCTTGTAGCAATCGGACCTTGTCAGACAGTTCCGGTGATGAATCCGCAGGCAGGTGTTCGAGCAAGACTTGCAGCGTATCCTGCAAGCCCTGAAAAGCATTGGCTGACAGCAGCGGCTGATCTTTTAAATCGGCCAATCCAGCTTGCAAGGTCAGTAACGCGCCCGCCAGGTTGCCGCTGTCTACTGATGACACGTATTGAGGGTGAAGCGGTTGCAGTGTGCGGGTGTCATACCAGTTATAAAAATGGCCGCGATAGCGTTCCAGTTTTTCCATTGTGGCCAGGGTGTTCTCGCAGCGCTGTAGAAACTCACCGGCAGCGATATAACCAAAATCGTAAGCGGACAGGTCCGCCAACAAGGACATACCGATATTGGTGGGTGAGGTACGCGAGGCGATGACCGGTTCCGGATATTCCTGGAAATTATCGGGTGGCAGCCAATTATCATCCGGCCCGACAAAATCCGCGAAGTAACGCCAGGTGCGCCGTGCAGAAGCACGCAGGAACAGCCGCTGCTCGCTGCTCAAATCCGGGGTAGGAGAGGTCAGCGGCAGACTGATCCACCAAGCAATTACAGGCGATACTAACCACAGAATTAATATCGGAGCACAGAAAAGTAACTCCGCACCATTCAAACTCAAGGCGAGTGTTAAGACCAAGGTTGGCGCAATCCACATCTCTTTAACAAAATCTATCAACGTGCGGCGGGCGTTGCGCCTTGCGTAGGAATGTGTGTGCCAGAGCAACAATCCACGTCGTGTGAATAACATGCGCACCGCAGAGCGCATAATCGCATCAAGGCAAATCAGGGTGTCATAGGGCAGCAGTGCCAGCGTCAAAAAGGCGTGCGCGAGTGGGCGACCTATACCTTTGCCTGTCTGCAGCAGGTGCACCAGCCAGTCACGCTCCTTGGGTTTTCGTACGAACTCTATCGCAATAGACAAGGCACCAGGCAGGAACAGAATGGCAAGCACACACAAGGACCAAAACCACACTGGTTCTGGTCCCATCAACCAACCCCCAAGCAACAACGTGAGCAGGGCGGGTGAAACGAGACTTCGGCGCAGATTGTCGAAAATCTTCCACTTCGACAACGCCGATAGAGGATTTTGTTGGCGCTGTTTTTTTGGCCCAGGCACACTCGGCAATAGCCAACCAGCCAACTGCCAATCACCCCTCATCCATCGATGGCGACGACTGACATCAATGGCATAGCTATCGGGATGTTCTTCAATCAGATCGACATCGGTCACCAGGGCGGAACGTGCATAACCGCTTTCTAACAAATCGTGACTGAGAATGAGATTGTCTGGGAAGCGGCCATCAACGGCCTGACGAAAAGCGTCAACATCGTAGATGCCCTTGCCGATAAACGAACCTTCAGCAAACAGATCCTGATACACATCCGACACTTCGCGCGTATAGGGGTCGATGCCGGATTCACCGGCAAACAATTGACTAAAACGCGACTGCACTGCGCTGGTCAGACTGATAGACGCACGCGGTTGCAGAACGGCATAACCTTCAACAATCCTGCCCTTCTGCGCATCGTAAACCGGGCGATTGAGTGGGTGTGCCATGTTGCCGATCAACATGCGCGCGGCATCGCGGGGCAGTTGGGTATCGGTATCCAGGGTAATGACGTATTGGATTGACGTGAGCAGTGATACATCGCCGACAATTTCACAAAACGCCGTCGCTTCTTTACCCCTCAGCAGGGCATTAAACTGCTCCAGTTTGCCACGCTTACGCTCGTAACCCATCCACACCTGATCAAAGGCATTCCACACACGAGGGCGATGAAACAGATAGAAAATATTGCTGCGACCTTCGCTGTAGGTTTCATTCAGTCTTTGCACGGCGGTGCGTGCATAGGCGAGCAAGTCATCATCACCTGGCTGGTTTTGTTCTGGCGCATCACGAAAATCGGTAAGCAAAGCAAAATAGAGATTCGGGTCGCGATTGCCGAGATAACGAATCTCTAAAGCTTCCAGCAGATCATCAATCTCTTGTAGTTTGCTTAGTAAAGTAGGCACCACCACAATTGAGCGATGACTGTCTGGAATGCCCTTGGAAAAATCCAGTCGGGGTAAGGCGTTTGGGGGCACTACATGCGTGACAATCAAGTTTACGACGGGCACTGCCAATGCGGAGATACAGATGAGGCCGGTGATGGCAAAAAACCAGTAACGCCCGTCAGCCAACTCAAGCCCGCCGAAAGGGGTAAGCAGCACCGATGTCGCCAGCACGGTAAGCAACAAAACAGGGCTGAGATAGAGCGGCAAGCGAAAACGCTGGCTCAGTCGGCGGGCTTTTACTCGCCAAGACAAGCGACTGTAAACGGCTTGCTCCAACGTCGGCCGTCCATCATCGACGAGGTAATAGCCCACATGGGCACGACGATCCTTGTGGCCCAATTGCTCTGCCGCCGTTTGTGCAAGCGCAATGGCTTCGCGGGCCACCGTTAACTCATCGGAGGCGTCGCGCCCGCCACTACGAGTGACCTCTTCGATGATATGTCGGTAGCGGTCACGGGTGGCGAAATCCTGTCCGGCATGCATGCCGGCGGGGTCTTCGCGCAAGGTCTGTTCGACCACGCTGAGTGACTCAACGTAATCGCGCCAGTCCATCGTGCCAATGAAACGCAGACTACCAATGCTGTTTGCAATGGAGATTTGATTGGTTGCTGCAGTGCGGGCTGCGGCGGCTGACAGCTGGGTTGCAGAGATGCCTTGTTCGACCAGTTTCTGCTCAACCCAGGTTTGTACAAATGCCATGGTTGGTCCCTGGGTCTGGAGCCGGGCGTAAAACTCCTCCACAAACGGCGCGGTGAGCGGCACATCGGCATGAGCAAATTCAGCCAATAATTGAATAAGTTGTTTCGGTTCTATTTCGGCTGCCGTCAACATGCGGTCTGCCCAGTTGATCGCTGTGTCTTGCTCTTCACGCCGACGGGCGATACGGACGGCGACACGACGCAGATTTTCTAGCAATGCCAACTGCAGCATAATTGGGAACGCCCACAATTCGCCTAACTTTAGCGGGGCAATAGTCTGGTAGGCGGCGATGAACTGCGTGGTGTTGTCGCTATCAATACGACCATCCATGTGTGAGATGAGTTCTAAGGCTAAGTCATAGATACGAGGAAAACCTGCCCCCTGGTTACCGCCGACAACTCTCGCGCTTGGCAGATGGCGGCGATAACCAGGGGGCAGATGCCGCCGTGCCAGATTGATTTGTTGTTCAATGAGATAAAAATTGTCGAGTAGCCAAGCTTCTGCGGGCACGATCCGCTGGCCGGGTGTGGTGGCGACCACCACATCATACGCCGCCAGCAGAATCCGTTCGTTGTCTGCCAGCCGAGGCAGCAATTTATCTGCCCCTGGGTCTGGATCGATTTTATATTGTCCTGCCAGCATGACCGCATGGCGCTTCAATTGTTCGATGCTAAACAGCTCTGCGCGCAGCAGTTCAGTATCCTGATCTTTACGCAAGGTATTACGCGCGCGCATGGAAAACATGAGTTCTTTGAGGTTTATGAAATTCTCCTTGATGATCAAAGATGATCGAATTTGGAATATCTTTTAACAATCAACACAGACCTAATGACCTGTGCTAGTGCCTTTTAACGATAAGCGGGCGTAAGTTCGCTGTGTGGGAAGACGTTGACTTAGTAAATACAAACGATAATTCGTGCTATGAAATAATCACTAACGGAATGCAAAGAATATGATTTCTTAACTCAATCCCCTCTTGAGTTAACGTTGTATCTGTCGCAGTTTTTTTTGAAGCTATTTGTCGTCACCTAAAAATCCAGGGGACTTTTTCTTGTCTTTCTTTGCCGCCTTCTTTTCTTTTGGCGTCATAGCCGGTTTCTTCTTGTTCTCTTTATTACTTTTTTGACCTTTGCTCATGGTGTTCGCTCCTAAATGATTAATGGGAGAATTTTCAGGCGAAACATTGCGGCTCGGTTCGACTGAGCAGTTTCAATGATATCCTGACAACGTTTTACAAAGTACTGAATATCGAGGAAGCAATCCGTCCTGTGGGACCACGGGATATTCTGTTATCCGGCAAGAGAAATGCCTGGGCAAGTCAAAATGATAGGTACTGACTACACTACCATGAAAACAACTACTGGATTCAATTCTTTTCAGCAGTCACATGAGAAAGTAAAAAACGGAACGCCGGAAGTACAGAAATGACACCAAATACACGTCTAAATTCAAAGGCTAAGCGCTAACAAAAGCCACAAAGCGCGGTCACGGTGTGGTTGAAATAGGCAAGGTGATGGGTATGTAAGATATGAATATGTACTTATGAGTGAAGCTTGCTCGCACACAAGAGCTTGTACCGATAACAAGTAATGTGGCTGCGTTGCGCATGACCTCAAAAAAGTGCTTTGCCTTTACTGGCCTAGATCACAGCCTCTGAGACGAAATACCAAATCAATAGGTGGAAGTGGATGTCTGTTTCGATACGTTGGCAAATTCCATGCGTCTAACTTAAATGGATGCAATCAGGATTTGTGGGGCATATGTAAATTGATCGGCTCATAAGGCTTAGGGAAGATGGGTGTTTTTGACAAACGGAATCTAACTGACGGCTATTAGCGTATGCAGAAGACCGTAAGATATCGCAGATTCAAGTAATAAATGCAATTCAGTTATGCGACCAGTAAATCGACTGACTGCCCCAAAAATATTTCACTCGGCGACTTACCCTTTCTCGTTTTTCGTGGCCGATGGTTTAGCCTGTCCATCACCCACTGAATTTCTTCATCAGTGACGTTTGAGAAATCTGTCCCTTTTGGAAAATACTGACGTATCAACCCATTCGTATTTTCATTAATGCCTCGTTCCCACGAACAG
>CALZIQ010000075.1 GCA_945787735.1 uncultured Chromatiaceae bacterium
CCTGTATGAACGCTATCTGAATAATTAAGTTCCTCGAAATAATTGGGATTGGATGCTGCTACACAAACATCATTCTGGTGTTTGCCTCTTTTCTTGAATGCCCAATCATCGCAGCTAACAGCGTGCGCTTTGGACAGAACATAAAAAAGCTAGTCCGTATGTTTGATCTTTAACACCAGCATTCTCAGGCCGGTATAAAATACCGGTGTCAAAAGAAGGCCGAACAGGGTTACGCCGATCATGCCCGAGAATACAGTAATGCCCATGACATGACGCACCTCGGCCCCTGCACCACTGGCAAAGACCATCGGCAGCACACCTGCGATGAATGCCACTGAGGTCATGATGATTGGACGTAGCCTAAGTTTGCAGGCCTCGATGGCGGCCTGGATTGGGGTTTTACCTTGTATTTCAAGTTCACGCGCAAACTCGACGATCAATATTGCGTTCTTACAGGCAAGCCCCATCAGTACGGCGAGCCCAATCTGAACAAAGATATTGTTATCTCCGCCCATGAGCCATACGCCAAACAGTGCAAACAATACACACATGGGTACGATCAGGATGATGGCGAGTGGCAGTGTCCAGCTTTCATACAACGCGGCCAGCACCAGAAATACCAGCAATACCGCGAGTGGAAATACAATAAGCGCTGCGTTACCTTGAGTCGATTGTTGGTAGCTTAAATCTGTCCATTCTAAGTTCATACCTTTTGGCAACACGTGTGAGGCAACATCACTCACTGCGGCCAAGGCTTGAGTGGATGACATAATCCTCGGGTCGGCCTGACCGATCAGGTCTGCTGCTGGATAACCGTTATAGCGAATAACGGGATCAGGACCGAATGTTTGACTGATCTGCGCCAGGCTGCCGATCGGCACCATTTCACCATTTTTATTGCGAATTTTTAATTTACTTATCTGCTCTGCGTTGTCGCGAAACGGCGCATCGGCCTGAGCAATCACTTGATAAGTGCGACCAAAGCGATTGAAATCATTGACATACATTGAGCCAAGATAAATTTGTAGCGTTTCAAAAAGATCTCTCATTGACACCCCCTGCATTTCTGCCTTGACGCGATTCACATCAACATCAAGCTGGGGCACATTTGCCTGGTAAGACGAGACTGGAAACGTAAGGCCGGGCACCTGGGTGATTGCACCGGTCATTTGCTGGACAACGTTCTGCAGTTCACCATAGCCCAGCCTTGCGCGGTCTTGCACATATAAGGAATAGCCTGAGCCTGTGCCAAGGCCCAATATCGGTGGTGGCATGATGGCAAAACCAAACCCTTCCTGAACGGAAAATATTTTGCCCTGAAGTTCGGCGGTGATTTCAATGGCTGATCGTGAACGCTGATCAAATGGCTTTAGCGGAAAAAAGATAGTGCCTGTGTTCGAAGTATTAGTGAACTGAAGTGTATTCAAACCAGGAAATCCCACGGCGTCAGAAATGCCCTCGGTTGACAAAGCCATTTCACTGATCTTGTTGACCACGGCTTCGGTGCGATCAAGCGATGCGCCTTCTGGCAGCTTGACACCACCAATGAGATAGAGCTTGTCTTGAGTCGGAATAAAACCACCCGGTACCGTTTGGAACAGGGTCCAGGTTAATCCGACTAGCAATAAATATGCGACAAAAACCGGACGACGGTGTTTAAGCAAACGTGAGACGCTGCCGGAATATCCATCTGAGCTACGCTGAAAAATTTTGTTGAAGGGTCGGAAAATCCAGCCGAAGAGTACGTTGATAAACCGTGTGAGCCGGTCTGGCGCTTCGTCGTGCCCTTTGAGTATCGCAGCAGCAAGTGCCGGCGACAGAGTTAATGAATTGATGGCTGAAATGGCCGTGGCAATGGCAATCGTCACAGAAAACTGACGATAGAACTGGCCCGTTACTCCCGACAGAAATGCCATGGGTACAAATACGGCAATCAACACCAAACTGATCGCGATAATAGGACCACTCACCTCGCGCATGGCTTGATGCGCCGCGGCAACGGAAGATAGGCCTGAGGCAATGTTACGTTCAACGTTTTCAACTACCACAATCGCATCATCAACAACAATTCCAATTGCTAGAACCAACGCGAATAATGTAAGTGTATTGATTGAAAAACCTAGCAAAAGCAGCACAGAAAAGGTGCCAATAATTGACACTGGCACGGCCAATAACGGAATCAATGATGCGCGCCAGGTTTGCAGAAATAAAACCACAACAATCACAACAAGCAGGACCGCTTCCAGCAAGGTAGTGACCACCGCCTTGATAGAATCGCGGACGAAAATCGTGGGATCGTAAACAACTTTCCAGCTTAGGTCTTGTGGGAAATGTTGCGACAGTTCGGCCATTTTTTCGCGCACGTTATCCGACAGCTCTATTGCGTTGGCACCTGGGGCTTGCATAATTGGAATAGCGACGGCCTGTTTGTTATTCAGCAACGAACGTAATGCGTATTCAGATGCGCCAAGCTCTAGACGCGCGACATCACCCAGGCGGGTAATTTCGCCATTGCTGCCAGACTTGATAATGATGTCAGCGAATTCCTGCTCGGTTACCAACCTACCCTTGGCATTGATTGACAAGGTAAATGCAGCCCCTGTTGGTTGTGGTGGCGCACCAATTTGCCCTGCCGATACCTGGATGTTCTGATCACGAATGGCGTTGACCACATCGCTAGCGCTCATACCACGGGCGGCAACCTTGCCTGGGTCCAGCCAGATACGCATTGCATAGTCACCCGCACCGAAGATAAGTGCATCGCCGACCCCAGGTATGCGCGCCAATTCATCTTTAATATGGAGCACCGCGTAATTACGCAAATAGGTCGCATCATAACTGCCGTTTGGAGACATTAAATGGACAACCATGGTCAGATTGATCGAGCGTTTCTGTGTCGATACGCCTAACCGCCGCACATCTTCAGGCAACCTGGGCGTTGCTTGGCTGACACGGTTTTGTACCTGAACCTGAGCAAGATCAACATCAGTACCGGGTTTGAAGGTGACGGTGATCACGAGTACGCCGTCGCTACCTGCCACCGACTTCATATACATCATGTTCTCGACACCATTGATCGCTTCTTCGAGTGGCGTAGCAACAGTCTCGGCAATGACCTTTGGGTTGGCACCAGGAAAGACAGCACGAACAGTGACGGTTGGTGGCACAACATCAGGGTATTCGCTAATCGGCAGCAAAGGCACAGCAATCAAGCCAGCTGTGAAGATGAGGATAGATAGCACAGCCGCAAAAATAGGCCGGTCGACAAAAAAGCGGGAGAAGTCCTTCATCAATTAGGCTTCACAGGCAAACATCAGTGCGCAGCCGCAGGCCCAGCTGACGGCGGTGGATCCCCCATACCGATAACTTGTGGCATAACCGGCATATTTGGAAAAAATACTTTCTGTACTCCATGAACAATGACATGTTCGCCAGGTGCCAGACCATCAATTACGATACGCAAGCCTTCAACGGCCTGGCCGCTTTGAATGTTCCTGCGTTTGGCAAGATTATCCTCGCCCACAACATAGACATACTTGCGATCCTGGTCAGTGAGCACTGCCTGGTCACTGATCAATATCATCTGCTGCGAATCAGTTGCCAGCAGTTTTACTCGTGCGAATAATCCAGGTGTGAGCAGATAGTCCTTGTTATCAAGCACCGCACGCAGACGGATCGTACCAGTGTCCACTGCAAGCTGATTATCTATAAAGTCCACATAGGCCTTGCGCGGAAAGCCTTCTTCGCTACCCACTCCGACAAATACTGGCCGCTTTTCTATCACATCCTGCTCACCCTGCTGTCTTGAATTAGCAAAAAATCGTAGAAAAGACAGTTCATCTATATCAAATACTACGTAAACGGGATCAACTGAAAGGATGGTCGTCAGCAGATCGGGGGTAGGATCGGACATCACCAAATTGCCTTTCGTCACCAGCGCCCGGCCACTGCGGCCATGGATTGGAGAACGAACTTTTGTGTATTCCAAATTGAGGCGGGCAAGCTGCACCGTGGCTTCTGCAGACAATACATTTGCATTGGCCTGATCTTCGGCTGCAACGCGCTGGTCATATTCGCCATCAGAAAGAAGTTTGCGTGACACCAGATTTTTGGCACGTCTGCTTTCGACTTTGGCCAGCTCGGCTTGGGTGCGAGCACGCCCCAGTTCTGCCTCAGCACGGTTCAGCTCAGCCAGAAAAGGCTGTTTATCCAGGACAAATAGTAGGTCACCCTTCTTGACAATCTCACCCTCGATGTAGCGGATTTCTTCAATGACAGCGCCAACCCGGGGACGAATCTGCACAGATTCCTTGGCTTCGATACGACCGCTAAATTCCTCCCATGGCGTTATGTTACGTACGACAACTTCAGCAATACTGACCGCGGGAGGCGGAAAACCACCACTCTGCTCTTCAGCTTGTTTGCTACAGCTTATGAGAAGTAACAGCAATGTAGCCACTGCGAGCAGGGGCAGAGCTTTACGCGTCATTGATATTGATTGATTCAATTTAAACTGCCTCTCCAAACCATACTTAACATTTAGTCTCAATCCATCAGAGTGGCGCGTTACCTCGTGCAAACAAGAGTCTAAGCATATCAGCTCGAAATAATAAACTTTAATAACAGGGTAATGCTGACAAAACACTAAAGAAAAACCTAGCAAGTATCCAAGAAAAAACCAGGTGCGGCAATTTTGCCCACCCTATCCGTGCCAGCTGATGAAAGTTGTACTATTTATTTTCTTGGTATGTAACTTTATTGTAGTCACTCTCATATAAAAATAAATTGTATGAACAGAATAATCGTACTATTTTTGTTTATGTAAGATAAACAATATAACTTCAATAATAAGCGAAGGAGTTTAAGCATGGCTGCTTTTGTAAAATATGATGGTATTGACGGCGAATCTAAAGATGAAAATCATGATAAATGGATAGATGTACTTTCCATTGATTGGGGTGTTCATAAGCCCGGTGGTGGTTCGACTGGCGCTACTCGACGCCGTGGCGACGCGATTGTAGAAGACCTGACGCTAACAATAGAGTACGAAAAGGCTTCGCCGAAGTTGCTTGAAAAATGCGTAAAAGGGGAAGTGATTCCAAAACTCGAGATAGAATTAACTGCTACTTATGGTGGGTCCAGAGCCACCTATCTGAAATATGAACTGGAAAATGTGATCATCTCTTCCTATCAAATGAATGCGTCAGGTAATGATGAGGCAGGCCCGCCCACTGTCGTGATCAATAACAATTTTAAGCAAATCAAGGTCACTTATACCGAGTTCGATGACGAAGGATCCAACAAAGGTAACGTTGAAACATCTTTTAAAATAGGTAAGGGTAGAGCAAAATAACTTGAGCTAGCATAGTCAAATAGTGCATCCGACACTCCGGCCTATGCCGCCGGAGTGAATTTAAGTTAATACATCAATACATTACAGTGACGGTGACTGAGTAACCAAAACTGCTCAGTTCATCTGAATCGATACGGCTACTGTTACCCGCTACATCGTAGATTTCAACTTCGGTGATTGTCCAATGGCCTTCCTGGGTCAAGTCGCTGAGTACGGCGGTATTTATCTGTGCACTTGCCGACAGTGGTGTGGTATCAAAGAAGTACCCCCAGGCAGCCAGGTATTGGCCGTTCGGACCTTGCAGGTCGATGCGAATCTTTTCAATGCCGGCGACATCATCCAGGGCGGATACCATGAAGCTCATGCGGGCATCGCCGCCGGCCGGATATACCTCAGGTGTCAGAATGGTCAGGCCTTTAAGTGTGGGTTTGACGCCATCGCCACCGGTATTCACAACAGATACTGTGCTTGCATAACCAAGCCCTGTCAGTTGATCAGCGTATTGCGCCGTGTTGCCGGCGGCATCGGTGAGCAACAGGCTGGTAATGGTCCAGGCACCCTGCTCTGCAAAACTGCTCAGAGTGGGTGTATCGATTTGCACATTCACACTGGTCGGGGTATCGACAAAACTGCCAACCGCTTCCACTACCACGCCAGCTGGGCTGGTCAGACTGATGACAGCGGTATTCAACCCGGCGATATCATCACTGGCATGCAGCTGGAAGCTGACGACAGCGGTCCCGCCCAGTGGATCGACATCCGGCGTAATCACACTGAAACCATCCAGTGTTGGCGCGTTGTTGTCACTGTTGAGATTACTCAGATCAACCTCGGTTGGGAAACCTGCCTCTGTCAGCTCATCGCTGTTGAGGCTGCGTTTGTTGCCGGCCTCGTCATACAGAGTGATGCCGCTGATCTGCCAGATGCCTTGTTCTGCAAACTCGCTAAAGGTGTTGCTATCCAGCGTCAGGCCCCTGACCACTGGATAGTCATCGAAGCTGATTGAGGTGGTGTGATAGGCACCTGAGGGGCTGAGTAGATCGATACGTACGCGGCGCACACCGGAGGCGTTGTCGATCAGTGTCATGCTGTAACTGGCAAAACCATCACCGCCAGATATATCGACAACCGGTGTGCTGATGTCGAATGACAGCAGACGAGGTTTAATACCATCTGAACCTGAATCAAAACAAGGTGGCAACAGGCCAAGCGTGGAATCGGTTGGTTTGGCAGCATCATCGCTCGGATCAGACCCCATCCAGATTTCGACAAAATCGGGGAAGCTGTCAGCATCATCGTCATCCATGAATGAAATGCCCAAATCGTCTGCATTCATACCTTCTGGTGTTGAGCTATCGTCGTTCATGTCGGTGCCGAAGGCGACTTCCACCACATTGGCATAGCCATCGCCATCGTTATCAATACCAGCTGCGGTATCACCATAGTGGCAGACCTGGTCCTCATGCAGTACATCGATATTGACAGTGGCCACGGCAGAATTATTTCTGCCATCCGAAACATAGAAGGTGAAGCTATCACTACCGCTCAGGTTGGCGTTTGGTGTGTAGACATAGGCACCCGTTGCGCTGTTGATACTGACGCTGCCGAGGCTAGCGGCGCTGTCCAAATGAAAGCTGAGGCTATCGCCATCCGGGTCGAGGCCGAGCAAGTTACCGCCATATGGTGTGTTGCGGAACACGGTAATCACGGTGTTATAGGCCACTGGCACACCATCGGGCTCGATGATTGTGATGTTTACAGTGGCGATGTTTGAGTCATTGAAACCATCATTGGCTTTGAAGGAGAAACTGTCGCTACCAAGTGCATGGGCAGGTGGCGTATAGGTAAAGGCGCCGCTGTCGCTATCCAGCTCAACCGACCCGAGGCTCGGTGCCTCGACAATGCTATAGGTTAGAGGGTCGCCGTCAGGATCATCCGCCACCAGATTGCCGAAGTAAGGCATGTTCTTCTGAGTTGTGATTGACGCATCATCAGCGCTGGGCAGCAGATTGTCCGCCACGCGTACAGTGGCATCAAACCCAGCGCCGATTAGATCTTCTTGAACCACCACAGTGGCCTTATCAAGTTCTTGCGCCATGACGTTACGGTAAATCCAGTTGCCGGCTTCGAAGTTGATACTGTGGGTATCAACAAGGGTTGAAAGCACGATGGCATCCGGGCTGGTTGGACTGACGGCGACAGCATAGGGGATCAATTGGCCTGAAGGACCATAGAGTTCAATGCGTACCGAACCAAAGCTAACAGCGGGCTTGTTAAAGGTGACTTCGGCACCGACAGTAACGTACTGATCTTTGTTGGTGACAGTCGGCGTGAGTACGTTAAAGTCAACGACCCACAAATCCGGTTGAATATCGACAGATACAGTATAAGGGCCGGCGCTTTCTATGCCGTCACTGACCGTGAAAGTAAAGCTGTCATCCCCAAGGGCATCCAGGTTGGGCACGAATTGATAATCACCGCTGTTGATATCGGTGAAGCTGGCACTGCCGCTGCTGCCGTTGTCGATAATGTTAAAGATGAGCGTGTCGCCATCTACATCAGTCGCTTCAAGCAAGTCGATATAAGTGGTATTCGCTGTAACGACGATGCTGAGATCTTCCGACACAGGGGCATCATTGATCGGGTTTACAGTGATAGAGATCGTGGCAGCGTTAGACTCGGTGTAGCCATCATCCACCTTGAAGCTGAAGGCATCGCTGCCAAAAAAGTTGGCCTCGGGGGTATAATTGAACTGACCTGTGGTGGCGTCAATGCTAACAGAGCCATTGGCGGCCGGAGTATCTAAATGAAAACTCAGCTCATGACCGTCGGCATCATAAGCATTCAACTGGCCGTCGTAAGTGGTATCTTCATCTAGGCTGATGTGATCACCATAGGCCACTGGTGCGGTGTTGATGCCAGCACCACCCAGGTAGATCAGTTCGACGGTTGTATCGTAGCCGTTGTCTGTTAGGTCAGCAGTTGAAAAGAGTGCACGGTTATTAGCACTGTCTGTAACCACCACATAACTCACTTGCCACAATCCGGCTTCGGCGATCTGATTGAAAAGGTTTGTTTGCATCGTGGCCTGGATACTGGCTGGTGAAGATGGAGAGCTGAACACGGCCTGCATGGACTCTGCCCCGGTTGGCGAGACCAGCATCACCTCGATGGAATCGATGCCTGAATCTGCATCGGATGCGGTGACGGAATACTGTGCCATCGCCTCGCCTGTAGCCGGATAGACTTCAGGTGTCAGAATCTGAAAATCATCCAACAGCGGCAGGCTGGTGTCGGCGAGGCCGTTGATCACGTCTACCGTGGTTGAGAAGCCAAGGTCAGTCAGGGCGGTGGTATTCAGGCGCAAGGCATTGCCGGCGGCATCGATGATGGCCAGTTCAGAAACGGTCCATGTGCCGGTTTCTGCATAGCTGTCGAAACTGTTGCTGTCGATCTGGCCGTTGAAACTGGTGGGATAGGCATTGTCGACCATCTCACCCCAACGGAAGCTGGTGCCGGTCGGGCTGCGCAGAGTCACGTTGATACGCTGAATACCCGCTGGGCTGTCGCTGGCAGAGACGGTAAAACTTGCCTTTGGATCAGGATCGGCCAAATCTACGCTCGGTGTCAGGATGACAAAGTCGAGCAGATCGGCAGCACCAATATCACTATTGGCATTGATGACTTCCAAATCGGTTGGAAAGGCATGTTCTTCCAAAGCTTCAGTGCCCAAGGTTCTAACATTGCCGGCGGCATCGCCCAGGGTCAGTTCAGTGACCTTCCAGATGCCGGCTTCGGCATAAAGACTGAAGACTTCGCTATCGAAGTTGAGATAGAGCATGGTGGATGGTGTTTCTTGATTTACTATCGCCCTCACCTCTTGGCCGGACGGACTGCTAAGCACGACAGTGACATCCTTCACACCGCTGCTGTTATCCATTGCAGTCAGGGCAAAACTGGCAACGCTGCTGTTATCAGCAATGGTGACGACCGGAGTGAGGATATCGAACGCCAACAACGCTGGGGCGACATAGTCCGCACCTCCTGAAACACAGCTGGGCACGGCCTTGTTGAGTGAGTCGGTAGGAACAGATGTATTGTCATTCGGGTCACTGCCCAACCAGAGTTCGACGTGGTCAGAAAAACCATCGCTGTCATCGTCATCGGCAAAGTTGACGCTGTAATCCTCTGGATTAAGGCTGGCAGGTGTTTGTGCCGCATCATTGTGATCGGTGCTGAAGGCTAGCTCTACAATATCGGCATAACCATCGCCATCAGCATCATAACCAGGGGCTTGCGGACCTCTACAGGCATCTGCATGACTGATGATATTCGCACTAACCTTGGCATCGGCTGAGATCATATCGCCATCCGAAACAGTGAAGTTGTAATATTCAGCGCCGAAGCGACCGTTGAATGATGTATAGGTAAATTGGCCGGTGCTAGCATTATCAAAACTGGCGTTGCCCAACCTGCCATTCACACTAATGGCAAAGGTTAGCGCACTGCCCTCGGTATCCGAGCCTGTCAGTTGACCGCTATAAGGCACGCCTTCAAAGGCAGTGAAGCTATGCTCATTGGCTACCGGTGCGTTATTGAACTCATTGATGGCAATGGTGACAGTGCCAATGTTAGACGCCGATTTCTCGTCGCGGGCAAGATAAGTGAAGCTGTCTACACCCACGCTGCCGTCAGGCACGTAACGGAATGCGCCTGTGCCGAGATTGAGCAACTGGACGGTGCCTTTGCTTGCATCACTGACAATTTCGTAAGTGATATCCTTACCTTCTGGGTCACTGGCGCCGAGTGTGTCTTCTAACGTAGTGAGATGGTCTGTGCTGAGGGACATGTCTGCCGCAACTGGTGGCTCATTCGGAGTAATAGTAATGGGTACAAAGGCGATATTCGAATCAACGCTGCCATCGCTGGCAACATAACTGATGGTGTCTGAACCGTTGACATCGGTATTTGGTGTGTAAGTGAAGGCGCCAGTCAGGGGGTTAGTGATCACGGCAGTCCCGAGCGTGCCTGTGCTAAGCAGGCGATAAGTGAGAAAGTCCAGGTCTATATCTTCAGCATCGAGGGTGCCGCTGATGAGATCATTTTCCTCGGTAAAGATACGATCAAGATCCGCTGCAGTAGGTGCATCATTGATCGCTTGCACATTAATATTGACTGTGGCGATGTTGGAGTTGTCATTGCCGTCATTCACCAAGAAAGTGATGTGATCATTGCCCTTGGCGTTGGCATTGGGGATGTAATTGATCGTGCCATTGGCAGAATCGGTGAGCACGGCGCTACCGATGCTGCCGTTGCTGACAATGCTGAATGTCAGTGCTTCACCATCCGGTTCTTCGGCACTGAGTTGTGCAGCGATTATGGCAGTGTCTTCATCTGTGGTGAGGTTGCCATCAAAAGCAATGGGTAAGTCATTAAAACCGCTGATGGTGACCGTAACAGTTCCCGTTGCAGAATAATCATGGCCGTCAAAAGCGCGCACCTTGATGGTGTCGGTTCCAAAGGCATTTTGGTTTGGTGTATAGGTGAAGTTACCTGAGGCACTATCATTGAGCGTAAGCGTGCCCAGGTCGCCCTGCTCCAACACGCTGAAGATGAGCAGTTGATTATCTATATCGTTGCCACTGAGCGTGCCATTAACCAGCACATCTTCATCGACGCTCAAACTAAGATCATCGATAACGGGAGGTGTGTTTTCCCAGCCCACCCGCAATACAACTGTAGCTATATTGGAGTTGCCGTAACCATCGTTGACTAAAAACTGGAAACTGTCGACAAAACCTTCGCTGAAAGCATCTGGGTTGTCATCACCGTTGACTGCGCCTTCCTTGACAGTAATGTCGACACAGGCGGTGCTGGTATTGCTGCTGTTGCCGATATTGCCCACCACACAGATGTGATGGATGCCGGCCTCGGTGGCAACAAAGGTAGCGGTAGTGTCAGTACTATCAACACCGATCCAGTGAAAGCCTTGCAGCTTGGTGGCATTGATGCTGTTTGAGGTGGTCAGGGTAACCGTGTCACCAATGTTGACTACAAACTTGTCGGCGCAGAGTTTGATGACAGGTACATCCTTGCCGCCTTTGTGATTATCGTTGGGTTTATGGCCTGGATGATATTTACAGCCTTTTGGCCCGGCGGGCACATAGATAAACTCACCTGTTTCAGGATCGATAGTGACACCGCCATTTTCAGGCTCGGTCAGTAATGTATAGCTCAGCAGATCGCCATCACTATCGAAGGCATGCAGATAACCAGCCGCCAATTCGCCGAGTAATGGATTATAGAAGTCATCGCTTGCCAGGGGTAGACGATTGCGCACAGTAATGGTGGCATCATCGTTGGCGTCATGGCTGCCATTGTTGACGTTTAGCGTGGCACGGTAGGTGCCTAGTTCATCGCTACTGAACGTTGCTAGGGCCTCATCAGCATTTATTAGTTGGCCACCTGCGCTGTTCCATGAGTAGCTAATGGGTAAACCATCAAGATCATGACTGCCACGGCCATCCAGTCGCACAGTTTGATTGCGGAAGGTGATGAGATCTGGTCCGGCATCAGCAACCGGTATGCCTCGCTGGCGTACTTGAATCTTCAGTTCAGTGCTGTCGCTGAGGCCGTCTTTGTTCGCTGTTAGGCGAATAAGGTAATCTCCTTGGGTATCGCTGCTGAAATGACTGACAGCTCTGTTGCTGTTTGAAAGTGCCGCAGTGCTGTCGGCAGGCTGTTCGATAATCTGCCATTCTATGCTGTCGACAGCGGTGTTATTTGTAGTGATGCTGGATGAGGTCAGAACAGCTGTAGAATTCTCATCGTCGAGATAGATGAGTTCTTTGTCCGTTGTAGCCTTGGCGATTGGCAAGACATCATAGACTTCAATGCTTACACTGTCTGTTTCATCGTCATTGATGGTGAGGCTAATTTCATACGCACCCTTGACTGACGGTGCCGTCCACAGGGTTTCCATGGCCGTGGCATCTTCAAACACTCCGTGATCACTAACCCACTGATAGCTTTCAGCGCCAACGCTATAAAAGGCCGAGAGATGGACATCCTCGCCGGTTTTTATTCGTAGAGGATGGGCGGTAATCACTGCATAACTGATCGGCTTGATTTCTAGACGTACACAATCGCTGCTGCTATCGTTGCCGCTATCAATCTCGCCAGTGACACAGACCAGATAACTGCCGGGTTCTGAACGGCTGAATTGCGCCTTGCTGGTATCGCTTTCAACACCCATCCAGGTATAACCAAAGAAACGGTCGGGATTCAGGCTGTTATCTGTAGACAAATTGACTACCTGATCAACATGGGCGACATAGCGATCGGCATCAAGCATGACCATTGGGCTGTCTGAAGCTCTCGTGCTGATTTCTTCCACCTGACTCAAGATGCGTTCGCTAGTCTCATCAAACAGCTCGGGGTTGATCAGTCCCTGGCTGATGTTTTTGCGGATAACGCCAAGCGCAATTTCATTGCCCTGATGTTCGACGGCCAAACTAGCCAATGTTAATAGTGTCGCTTCGTCATCGTCATCGAACAGATTGAGGTTGGATGCTTTTAAACCAAGACCGATGCTGTCAGCCGTAGTTTCAATATCATTATCGGCCTTGCTATTGCCCATGGCGGCATTCAGAAGGTCTGCGTCAAGATTCGGGGCAATATCGGCCAAGGATTCACCATCAGAATCAGCAAGCCTAATATTAAAGTGATCTTCGACGGCTTTAACGCCGACTTCAGAGAGTTCATTGATATCGACGCCTTTGTTGTGTTTGTTACGTTTGATTTTTTCCAGACGGCGTTTGCTTTTTGTTTCTATATAGGTGTCATGTTCAAGGTCGGGCTGGCTGTTGGCGGCAATCCTTTCGAAGGTCTTGGCCACCAGCATTAGCTGGTCAGATGAGGTAATGGTGTCTGAGGGTAGTTCGATGTTGTAGCTACCGTCCTGGGCGACCTTCACCCCATGACAGGCATTGATGATGGAGCTATCGTTTGGACTTGGACACGCTTCGGCGGCATTGCTGGGGGCAAGCAGACTGCCATCCGCGTCAAATACATAGATAAATTTTTGCATGTCCGCCCAGGCCGAGGTGTGTGCGGCAAAGGCCAACAGGAAGAAACCGATCAGACGAATTAGCAGGTTTGTTGATTGATTCACCTGCATCGATCAGGCCTTGCCACTAATGATAGTGACTGCCGCCGGCATGGTTTCAGCGGGGGTTTCTAGCGCGGGGCTATTGCCGGTATTGGGGACGGTTGCCGATTCTCCACCTCCGCCGCCACATCCGCCCAGCGCGAAGAAACAAAAAGCAAATACAGCGATCGTTTTGGAGTCTTTTGTTGTGAGCATTTTCTGCGCCTTGTCCTGTTGATCTGTTTATAGGCCCGAACAATAGGCGACGGCGAAAAGTCACTGTGGAGGTTAGTCACCACCAAATAAACGTCAAACAACGCGTTCGGTAATGAACTGTTTTCCGGCAATCCCACTGCCATAGGGCCAGAGCCCCTTAGGCCGGTGACTTTGCGCCCCCGGGCTTTCGCCTGGGGTTGCCTTTGTCAGGTTTGGTATATTTACTATCGGCTATATTGCATGCAATCTGAACAACAAGTTGTGATGCAGTTCACATTACTGTTGTGACGTAGGCACTGTGAGTAAATTCTTATATATTGTCTCTAATCACTTGTATTCTTTAAGACTATCTCTATTTGTAGCGAGTCTCAGTTTATTAACCAACAGTGCTTAAGTCCCTGTCCGATACAAGGGTTTTATATATAAATCAATAAGTTAAATCAAGCCAAACTTGACACGAGGCGTAATTAAGTCGAGACTGTCCCGCTGGGAAAATAGAGTTGCCTAACGGCTGTGGCTGAGCTCTAGACGCAGTCTGCCAATTCAGCAGTTGTTGTGCATCTCAAATTCTCTGTGGTTGTTAAGTAAACCAAGAATAATAATTCAGAGCAGGAGATGACTATGAAAAAGAAGAAACTAGCGCGCGCGCTCGCGCTCGCGGTATGTGCAGCACCATTACAAGCCTACGCCGTTCCCGAAATCGATGTTACGCCAAGTGCACTCGATTTCGGCGAGGTACCTGTTGGCGGTAGCCACACTATCGTCACCACCATTACTAATAGTGGTGACACCACCCTGAGTGTGCCTCATTTCAGCAGCCAAGGGAGTAGTGATTTTTCCCTCGGGGATGGCATAAGCTTGCCCCCTTATCTTATCGAACCGGGAACAACTATTGAAGTCCCCATTGTTTATACTCCTTCTGACACTGGTGAAGACCGCGCACGTTTGACATTCGAGAGTGACGACGAGGATGAGAGTCAAGTCTTTGCCGTCGCGGCAGGTGCAGGCGTCGCTCCTGCCGTGGGTTGTAACATCGATATCAGCACACTGGAGCTGGATTTTGGTAGCGTTCCTCCGGCCAGTGTTAGTGATCCCATGGCAGTCATTGTCGGAAATACAGGGACTGCTGACTGCGTCATCTCAGACCTGAGCATAGTAGGTAGCAGTGATTTCTCTTCCGCTAGCGCCCTTCCATCTTCGTCATTCTCCATCGCACCGGGTCAAGAGGTGGCGCTGGCAGTTCGCTACCAGCCTTCGGCGGACGGCGATGATAGCGCTGTGTTAACCTTCAGCAGCGATGATAG
>CALZIQ010000076.1 GCA_945787735.1 uncultured Chromatiaceae bacterium
AGCGCTACTGGTGATATTACGATGGGTAGCCAAGCGAACATTCATGCCCTCAA
Source organism: uncultured Chromatiaceae bacterium (assembly GCA_945787735.1). Lineage (GTDB taxonomy): Bacteria > Pseudomonadota > Gammaproteobacteria > Tenderiales > Tenderiaceae > Tenderia. The sequence continues at coordinate 54 of CALZIQ010000076.1, forward strand.
CGGCGCCAGTGGCAGCGTAAGCCTCACGGCGGGTGAGGATATTGACGGCGGTGATATTAGTGTTTCTGCCGACAATGACAGCAGTGCAAATGCAACTATTACGGTAAGTGCCGGAGGTAACATTGAGTTTGATCATCTTAATGCTGTCGCGAATGGTGGTGAAATTACCCATGCAATAATTGATGTCCATGCAGCAGGGGATATTGCCGTTAATAGCGGGATTACTGCCATTGCGACGGCTTCATATAATTCAGCCGCGCCAAAAACCTATGCGGATGTGAGTGTTGTTTCAGATAACGGCGGTATCAGTATCAGTGGCGATACCTTAGTTGTTGTTGACGTTAACGCACCGGAAGGCCCCTATGCGCCAGGGTATGACAATGCTATCGCCATATCCGATGCCAGCTTCAGTGCGCCCGGCGATATCACCATGAATGCTGACATCACCATAACATCCAATGTTTACTATGCCGGTATTGATGGTGATGCTGAGTCAGAGTCAATACTTGCCCTGAATGCGTCAGCAACAGGCAATCTGACTATCAATGGCGATATTTCAGTAGACGCACGGGCTAAGAGAAATGTGATTGATAGTGCTCAGGGGAATGCCGGGATAAATCTGGCAGCTGCAGGCGATGTTGGCGTCAATGGCGCTATCTCCATTTCTGGAAGCGGCATGGCTGTTGCCATCGGGCGCTCGGGACACTATACCGATGGTGCCTGTATGGCCGAGTCGGATGCAGTTCTGAATGTTACTGCGGGTGGTGACATTGTTATAACCGATGGCCTGCTGGCCCAGGCTTATGCCTCGCTCACTTTCGGTGGTAGCCAGAGTGCTGATGCCTATGTTGATGTTAATCTTAATGCTGGCAACGATATTATGATTTCTGGCGAGGTTGATGCCATTACCTTGGGCGCCACGGCATTAAACACAGCTCAAAGCGCAGATAAGATATTGGCCGATACCTTCCTTGATCTAATGGCCGGCGCAGCCGGTAATGGAAGTATCTATATCAACGGTAATGTTGCTAACACTGTCGATGGGCGCATGATAGACGGCCGTAACGGCGGCAAAGTCTCGACCAATGTCGATATGCAGGCTGCTGATGATATTCAAATCGACGGTGACGTGCTGCTAGACTCCTTTGTTGATGGGGTAAGCACGCGGCGTGAGATTGAGGGCAGTGCACAGCTAGTGCTCAACGCTGGGTCGGACGGTAGCGGCAGGCTTGCGGTGACCGGCGACACACTGGTGAGAACTGATCTAACCGCCGTCGACAATAAATGGTATGGCGTAGTTAGCCAGGCTTCAGCCCAGTTGCTTGGCGCTGATGGAGTTGATGTTGAAGGCAACATCACTGTCCGGGCGGAGGGTGATTATGAGGTAAACGTCAGTAGTAATGATACTGACGTGGATGCAAGCCTTGTGATTGCAAGTTCACAGTCCGGTGACGTGATGGTAGATGGCGATATTGCTGTGCTTGCCGATGCTGAACGCTCGTTGGCTGGTGCTGCGTATGCCGATGCTGTGCTCGATATTGATGCAGCTGAAGACCTAAATCTCAGGGGCGACATCAATGTGACTGCGAATGCAGAGACCAACAGTGGCGCAGCCGATGCCAACGCTGTTGGCTCGATGAATATTGATGCAGGTAACAGCGGTAATGGCAGTCTACTGATGATAGGTGATATAAGTCATAGCGTAACGGCGACTGCCGATGTGGGTGTGGCAACAACATCAGCCAGTGTCGGCCTGCAGGCAGCGAATGATTTATCACTCTACGGGGCTGATCCTTTGCTTAGCGATGGCACTGTTTACAGCGTGAGTGCAGGCGGTATTGAAACGCACGCAGATACGGCACCTGTTGAGCTTGTTGCCCTGTTTGAGCCGGAACCGGAACCGGAACCGGAACCGGAACCACAACCGGAACCACAACCGGAACCACAACCGGAACCACAACCGGAACCACAACCGGAACCACAACCGGAACCACAACCGGAACCACAACCGGAACCACAACCGGAACCACAACCGGAGCCACAACCGGAGGTAAATCTTGAACAGACTACCGAGGAAGTGCCTGAGACTGTAGTGGTATCAGAACCGCAGGCTGAGCAGGTGGCGAATGTTACTGAAGCAACTGAGTCAGAAACTGAATCGGAGTCGTCGTCTTTGCCTGAGCACGATGTCGATGTTGACGGTCTGGATGAAGATGCAGTTGATCGGCCTGAAAAAGTCGCAGTCACTGTCGTCACAGCCATGGAGACTAGCCGACCGGCACGCCAACCGATCAGCGTGTCAATCAACGCTATCGAAACAGGTCGTGATAATGCCGCTCATTCGCCACTGATGCCTGAAGGGCTGGACCTGGAATGGGACGCTCCAGATAGCGAAAATGCAGGCGTACCCGCAAGTGTAGCGCATGAGACAGTCTCTTCGAATCACAATAATCCTGAAAAAAAGGAGAAAGGCGGCAAAGGTGAATGATTGCGATGTGAATGCTATGTAAAAAAAATTAATGTTTTGGCAGACACGAACCGATCATACACGGGAACTACAAGGATTGTTGCCGTATGACCTCCTCAAACGGAAAATTGCATAAGTATGGCGCCTTCTCAACAAGAGGGCGTCATTTTTGTTTTTTAAAACCTGCATTTGTATTGCCGGTATTGATATTGCCTTGCATTCACAGCCTGGCGATCGGCGCTGAAACTGAACGTCTACCAGGTGTTGTCGACCGGCCCTTGCCCACAGTTCCTGAAACTCAGGAGAAGGGTAGTCCTGCACAACTTCCTCAAATCCAGCCACCGGCAGCCTTGGAACAGGCGGATGACGAGCATGTCATTGCAACATTGACCAAAGTAGAATTTAGCGGCGCAACAGTGATTCCAGCAAAAGTTTTACAGACAAAAGTCGCACCATTTATCAACAAGCCACTCACGGCCCAGGGACTTGCCCAGCTTAAATACCTTATCACTTCCGCCTATTTCGAGCGTGGTTATATTCTGGTCAAAGTCACCACCCCTCCCCAACAAATCACCGATGGCGTTTTAAAGGTAGTGATTCATGAAGCAAGAATCGGTGAAATCACTATTAGCGGCCGTGAACTGCTCAAGCCCGCGTTGCTATCAGCTCTGAGTCAGCGCGTTAAATCTGGCCAGGTGTTTCATGAGGCCGATGTTGAATCGATGGTGACCGACATCAATGAGCTGAAAAACATCCAGGCAGGGCTGACATTGCACAGGGGCAAACAACCCGGAACCACTGACATGCAATTGGCTTTGACGGAGGTGGATGAAGATCGGCAACAGATCAGCCTGGATAATTACGGCAGTGAGTTGACCGGGGAGTGGATCGCCGATCTACGTTTAAACAAAAGCAATCTGTTGCACTGGGGCGAGTCATTTGGGTTTGATCTGCGCGCCTCAAACGATGACCTGAACAGTGTCGGGGTAAATGCAGGCTTACCTTTGGGGATTGGTAATCTGAAATTTGACCTCGGCTACAGTCAAAGCAGTAACGAAATTGGAGACCGTCTTGCCCACCTGGATGCCAGCGGTGAGTCCGATCGTGTTACGGCGGGCCTATCGGGTGTTGTGGTGAATACACGTGCGCGTAAAATTGAATGGAAAGCAGGGCTAGAACTTAGACATCACACCTCGTATCTGGCCAATACGTTGGAAAGCGACGACAAGATCCGTCAAATGGTTGTGCAGGGCACTTATCTGAGACGCACGTCCAGTTGGGTGCTCTACAGTGATGTGCGTGTCAGCAAGGGCATGAGCTTTTTGAATGCCAGTGACGAGACAAACCCCTTGGCCTCGCGTGCCGATGGGGACGAGCAAGCTTGGCGTTTGCAGCCGACCCTGTTTGGTTATTACTACTTGTCTTCTGAGTCTTCTTTGAAAGCACTTCTCACCGGCCAAATGGCCTCAGCCACCCTGTTGTCGTCGGACCTGTTTGCGCTGGGAGGATATGGCAGTGTGCGTGGATTCGAACCAGCGGCCAGCAGTGGTGAGTCTGGTCTGCAATTCTCTCTTGAATATATCTATCAGTTCAAACAATCCTTGGCAAAACGCTGGACAGCAGGCATGTTCATAGATGGCGGCCGCGTCTGGAACCGTGTTGACAATGCCACGGCTGATGAGAAGCTTTATAGTTTTGGTCTGGGCTCAGACCTCTATTTTGATTTGATTGAACAGGCAGACAGCCATATGCGCATTGATATTGCTGCGCCAATTGGGAATTACACGTCGACAGAGATTGATGATGTCACAGCCTATATTCGATTGACACAGCCGTTCTGATAGATACAAGGACCGATCATGGGACTAACACTCACCCTTACAGATACCGAGCTTCCTGCTTCTCCCAGTTTTATCGAGTTTCTTCATGCCACGCTGACAGATCAGCAGTATCACGTTGGCAGTTGGTTTCAGCAAGAAGAAGAACACCTGGACAGAACACCTGAACGCTATGACGGAATCGCCGAGAAGGTGAAGCTTGTCATGAATCATCCCGATGGTGTTCAGGCTATTGTTCGATCCTATCGTTTCTTCAAAGAGATGCTGACCGGGCAGCTAGATACACTGAAAGAGATGCGCAGATATCGTTTCATGTTTGTCATCGGCATCCCTCGCACAGGTGGCACTTATATCACCAAACAATTGTTTCGTGCCGCCGGCATCGACTATTCCAAGGTTCAGAATGCTCTAGCCCATGATGGTTTTCCCCATTTGGCAGTATTGTCCTTTCATGACAACAATTACAACGTGCATACCACCAGCTTGTTGCAGCTGGCAGAGTATCTGACCATGGTGGATATGTATTTTTCACGTCATGGGCGTTTGGCGTATCAAGGTGGCATTGTCGTGCCGAAAAAATTCACCAAGGCGATCTATAATTTTCCATTGATTCGAGAACTTTTCGGTAGCAATGCCGATTATGTGCTTACCCTGCGTCATCCCCTCGGTGTGATCAACTCAGTGCTTGAAAAGAGCGGCGGTATGCCAGCAGGTGGCAAGTTTGAAATCCGCAGTGCCATCGAACGTTGGGCGCTGGATGATTGGCTGGCTTGGCAGGTGCCTGAACATGAGGTGATGAACATGAGTTATGTTGATGTCATGCTGGGCTACTGGAAACGTTTTCATTTTCAACTTGCCATGTCAGGAATTCCGTCGATGCCGAGTACTCGAATTGTTACTTATGGTGAAAAATCTATGCAGGCATTTGCACGTGAGTCTTTTCAGGCCTTTGGAACTGACCTCGTGCCAGAGGCATTCAAGCAGGCGGCGCCCGGTGTTTTTTCAACTTCGGATCAGTCTGCGGCTGTGACTGTGATGGATGAGGTAGATGCTCTATGGCGGAGCTTGAGTCTACCGTTTCCGCTGGATGCATTATCGGATTAATAACAAAAAAAAGCCGACATGGTTATCATGTTGGCTGTGCGGATTACCACAAATTAGCAAGGTACATGGCCTTGCCTTTGTTATTACACTCTGCGGTGTCGAGCTATAAAGCTCATTGCGAGAAGTACAAACAGCAATTCAGAAATACCAAATGCTGCTGCACCCCCAGTCCCCTTATTATTATCACCGTTTGAGCTTCTATTATTATTGTTGTTATTATTATTGTTATTAGCGTCATCATCTCCCGATGATTGGTGTTGCACTTCAACTACTTCACTTTCCCTTTCGTTATTGTTTCTTTCGTGCTCCTCCTCTGAATCCCGGCTTGTTTCAATTGCTGGAATTTCATTTATTACAGGGACATCCACTGCACCTGCGTTACCCTCACGACTCTCTCCATCGTTCTCATCGTCGCTTTCTTCCCCATTGTCTTTGTTATTCTCTCTGTCTTCTTCATGTTCTCCCTCTTCGCCTTCACCTTGCTCATCAGTTTGAGTTGGTTCCGGTGCTGGTGGAAGGAACGGCTCGATCTTGAAAATCTCGCTGTAGCCATCTGGATTTCCACCCGTGAAGTCTGAACTTGCCCGCAGCACAATCTTGCCAGCATCAGCCGAGATGCTTGGTTGAAGTTTTCTGCCGTCAGTGCTGCCAAAGCTTAGTTGCAGCACGTACGGGCCAGTGGTGTCGGTGTTATAAGTCAGTTGTTCAACCACTGGCTTGCCCTCAGGGCCCAGCGGGGCATCTAGATCGATCATGGCAACTTCGTATAGATTGGCGTCGTTGACGATATCTACGCGAGAGCGTGAGCCAAACACAATTCTGCGGCCATCGTCGCTGATTTGCGGCCAGTGGGCATCGTCATCCCTGTTTTCCCAGTTGCTATCATCAGCGTAGGCAGTTTCGTCATCACTGAAAGTCAGTTGGCGCAATTCTGTGCCGTCACGTTTAGCGATGAAGATAACGTCGGGCAGAAACGGGTTGTCGCCTAGAATTTCCCTGTTGGGATCGTTTATGCCGTCACCATTTGGGTTAATACAGGCAGAGAAGGCTACCCAAGTGCCATCGTATGAAAGGCTAGGTTCGAAGGCATCCTCAGCACGAATGTGATATGGGTCAGCAATATCGGTGTCGGTAATCTGCACCGTGTAATTGGCTAGGTCATTGATAGCGGCATTGTCTTGCCAGTAGCCGGCCAGATCAAAGACAAAGATCTCATCGCTGCGATCATCATTTTTTGGTGGTACTAAATCAATGAATGAATCAAATGCCAATGTGCTGCCATCACCTGATACCGAAACATTACGCGATGCATCACTGCGGATGTTGGCACCATTTTCTGGTTTTGGTGTGCCTTTGGTAACCTGGATAAGATTTGAACCATCAGCCTTTAGTGCAAAGATCTCTTCTGTGCCGTCGGCATTTTCACCCACAAGATCTTGTGTTGATTGAAATGCAATTACAGCTCCATCATGAGAGATATGCGGAAACCTCGAATCACCCCGAGTGCCATGAGTGAGTTGTTTTAATCCACTACCATCCGTGTTCATGATAAATATTTGATAGTAAGGAATGTAGTATGAATATTCTGGATAGTCAGGATCTACAAATAGTTCAGGTTCGTTTTCACCGGTCAGATTGTTGGTGGATGCGAATACCACTACACTGCCGTCGGCTGAGAGCTGTGGCCTGGATGTGTAATAGGGGATTGTTGGTGCTTCGTAAAAATAGTCCCAGTAGTTCATGTCGTAGCTGATGGATGTTAGCTGCTGCAAGCCTGTACCATTGCTGCTCATGATGTAAAGATTTTCGAGATTATCCGGATTGCCACCCGGAACGAGATCGAAGTCTGATATGAAGACGACTTTGCTACCATCTCTTGAAATATCGGGTTCACTCGACTCATAAGACATCTGATAGCCACCAACAGAGTCTGTCAGCTGAGTCACCGTACTGGATGAGGTGGTTGTGCTGGTCACGATGGCGTTGGTAGCACTGCTCAGCATGGTAAGTGTGAGTAGACTTAGAAATGATGTAATAGTCTTACAAGTCATTCTTATTGCCTCGATTTTGGTGCATTCACAATATAAAAAGTGGCCGTTTGTAAAATACTCAGTTGCAGAAAGCTATAGCCGGTTTTAGTCGCCACCTGATCTACCGTAAAGGTGGCCAATATTTTGAGATGCATTACGCCAATGCTTCCAGTTTTCTTCCCAAATGTTGTAGCCGGCGCCTTCACCTTCGTATTCGTTATCAAAAGATGTGCCGCTTAGAGTTGACTGATATTTATTGACGTATTTGTATTTGCCACCACTTATATCAACCACGGAATTGGGATTCGCTGAAGGGATATTGCCTGCACCCGCATCGCCAATATTCAAGATGTCGAATTCGCTGTTAAAACTTGCATCTGCGATAAGCAGATAGTTTTTGTTCATCTGTCCGGCGATATGATCCTGATCAAAATTGCTGTTGGTCATATCTATTTCAAATTCATGAAACACACTGCCTGAATCAATAGTCTGTGCGATTATGTGTTTAAGGGTGAAGTGGGCCTTGGTGATATCCTGATATACACCTTCACTGTCTACTACCTGACGGAACTGGGTGCTCTTTGGGTTGGCGGTGCCGCTGCCTGAGAAATAGGCTGGGCCAAGCGGGTCATAGGCATTGTCTTGGCTTTCGGTAATATCACGCCAGTTACCCATGCTGTCAGAAATAGGCCCCAGGTCATCAACTTCGCGTGGGGAGGTGCTCCAGCCGCCATTATCATTCATATAACGGGTGATTTTTACATAGGCTTCCTGGTAGAAATCATCGCCCGGAAGTCCCACAATCGTGTGGTAGTACTGATCGCTGGTGCCGGGATCACGCACGCGTTCCAGTAGAAATGAAGTGAGGTCACTGCCATTGTTACCTCGAAATTCGTCATTATCATCGCAATCTTCAAAGCCACCGCCAGGGGCGCGTGGACGATTACAATTAAAGTTAAGCCATTCCGGGTCTTCGTAACGGCTTGTTTCAGGTAAAAAATTGAGGTTGAACTCCGCCAAGGCAGGGGTGATGTAGGCAATATTGATTACAAACTGGAAAAATACCTGGGCTTTCCAGTGACGCAAGATGGATGAGTCTGTAAAGGAATTGTGACTACTGACCTTACTATTTACCATCATAGTTCTGACCCTTAAAAGTAAGTGCGAATCACGGCCGCCGGTTAGTGCGTGATCATCCATGAGGGTGGTGCTTCCAAAGGTAAACCGGTGTTAACGGCCAAGTGGATTAGAACTTTAGCAGAAACTAATTAAGAATATAAGCGTTTTCTTATAATTAATTTCAATAAGAGTCAGGGCTTTTATGCATAATTCCAAATTGTTTTAGTCAGGGATTATTTCAGCAGCAAAGTTGATAGGGGTATTTATATTTATTTCCTTGGGTTAGCGGGTGATCTTTACCAGCAAAGGGCGAAGAAGTATAATCGGCCCCTTTTAATTTTCACGGGATTAGGCCATGCGCATCATAGAAGAAGCATTGACGTTTGATGATGTTTTGTTGGTACCGGCACATTCAACAGTGCTGCCCAAAGAGGTGGATCTGTCTACCAAACTGACACGTGATATCAAGTTGAATATCCCACTCGTATCAGCCGCCATGGACACCGTTACCGAATCCCGTCTGGCCATTGCCCTGGCTCAAGAAGGTGGAATGGGTATCGTCCACAAGAACCTATCTATAGAATCACAGGCTGAAGAAGTCATTAAAGTAAAGAAATACGAGAGCGGTGTGATCAAGGATCCGATCACCGTCCCACCTAGCACCACCATTCGTGAAGTATTGCAGCTGACACGCAAGCACAGCATATCCGGAGTGCCAGTGGTGGATGGCGAAGAACTAGTCGGTATTGTTACCAACCGTGATCTGCGTTTCGAGACTCGTTACGAAGAGCCGGTATCTACCGTCATGACCCCCAAGGAACGCCTGGTGATTGTGAAAGAGGGAGCTTCCAGAGAAGAAGTCATGGCTTTATTGCACCAGCACCGCATTGAAAAGTTGCTGGTGGTGAATGACAGTTTTCATCTGCGTGGTCTTATCACGGTAAAGGATATCCAGAAGGCGCAGGACAAACCTAACGCCTGTAAAGATGAGTTTGAACGTCTGCGTGTTGGCGCCGCCGTTGGCACGGGTGGTGATACTGAAGACCGTGTGACCGCATTGGTGCATGCCGGTGTTGATGTACTGGTAGTGGATACCGCTCATGGCCATTCGCAGGGTGTGATTGATCGTGTCGCCTGGGTGAAGAAAACGTTTCCCGACGTACAAGTTATTGGTGGCAATATTGCCACGGCCACGGCTGCCAAGGCGCTGGTTGAGGCTGGCGCCGATGGTGTTAAGGTCGGTATTGGCCCTGGCTCGATTTGTACCACACGTATTATTAGTGGTGTTGGTGTACCGCAGATCAGTGCAGTTGCCAATGTTGCAAAAGCGCTGCAAGGCACGGGGGTACCGTTTATCGCTGACGGTGGTGTGCGCTTCTCAGGAGATTTGGCCAAGGCCATCGTGGCTGGCGCGTACTGTGTAATGATAGGCGGTATGTTTGCCGGTACTGAAGAGGCCCCGGGTGAAGTTGAACTGTACCAGGGCCGTACCTACAAGGCCTATCGCGGCATGGGTTCCTTGGGTGCCATGCAGCAAGGCTCAAGTGATCGTTATTTCCAGGATACGTCCGAAGGCGTTGAAAAGCTGGTGCCTGAAGGCATAGAAGGTCGGGTGCCGTATAAAGGAAGCATGTTGGCCATTGTGCATCAGCTCATGGGTGGGCTGCGTTCCAGCATGGGCTACACTGGCTGTAAGGATCTGGAAGAGATGCGCACAAAACCCGAGTTTGTACGTGTCACCAGCGCGGGTATGAAAGAGAGTCACGTACATGATGTGAGCATTACCCGTGAAGCGCCGAATTATCGAATAGACTAAACAAGGCAAATCAAGGCCGGTGTTAAGCCGGCCTTTTTGTTTTAGCTGTACTGTTTCAACTCCTATTTATATAAGAGACGTCGATGAACAAAGACATTCATCAAGATAGAATTCTGATCCTTGATTTCGGTTCTCAATATACCCAGCTGATCGCACGTCGTGTGCGCGAAGCCGGTGTTTATTCCGAACTGCACCCCTGGGATATGGACGAGGCCAGCATCTGCGAGTTTGCCCCCAAAGGCATCATTCTTTCGGGGGGTCCAGAGAGCACGGTCGCTGCCGATGCACCCGTCGCGCCGCAAGTGGTATTTGAGTTGGGCGTGCCTGTACTGGGTATCTGCTATGGCATGCAGACTATGACCGCGCAGTTGGGCGGCAAGGTTGAAAACGCCGATCATCATGAATATGGTTATGCCCAAGTGCGTGCCCGCGGCCATACTGACTTGTTGAAAGACATCGAAGACCATGCCACCGAAGAAGGCTATGGGATGCTCGATGTTTGGATGAGCCATGGTGACCGCGTGGTTGAACTGCCGCAAGGCTTCAAACTGATGGCGTCTACCGACTCGGCACCGATTGCCGGTATTGCCAATGAAGAGAAACACTTTTACGGCCTGCAGTTTCACCCTGAAGTGACCCATACCCGTCAGGGTCAGCGCATCATCGAACGCTTTATTCATAGCATTTGTGGTTGTGCTTCTGACTGGACGCCAGGCAACATCGTTGAGGATGCCATAAAACATGTGCGCGAGCAGGTGGGCAGTGATGAAGTGATCCTTGGCCTGTCAGGCGGGGTGGATTCTTCCGTCGTTGCCGCTTTGTTGCACAAGGCTATCGGTGATCAACTTACCTGTGTTTTCGTTGACAACGGCCTGTTGCGTTATAAAGAAGGTGATCAAGTCATGGCCACCTTCGCCGAGCATATGGGCGTGAAGGTGATTCGCGTCGATGCCGAGCAGCGTTTCCTCGATGGCCTGAAAGGCGAAAACGATCCTGAGAAAAAGCGCAAAATTATCGGAAACCTGTTTGTTGATATCTTTGAAGAAGAATCGAATAAACTCAGCTCCGCGAAGTGGCTGGCCCAGGGGACTATCTATCCCGATGTGATAGAGTCAGCCGGTTCCAAAACCGGTAAGGCCCACGTAATCAAATCGCATCACAATGTGGGTGGCCTGCCAGAACACATGCAGCTTGAGTTGCTCGAGCCACTGCGCGAGTTGTTTAAAGACGAAGTGCGCAAGCTTGGTGTTGAATTGGGCCTGCCTTACGACATGGTCTATCGTCATCCCTTCCCAGGCCCGGGCCTGGGGGTGCGCATCCTTGGTGAGGTTAAAAAAGAATATGCCGACGTGCTGCGCCTGGCCGATCACATCTTTATCGAAGAGCTGCGCAAGCATGATCTCTATGACAAAACCTCACAAGCCTTTACCGTGTTTCTCCCTGTGAAATCAGTCGGTGTGACGGGCGATGGTCGCCGTTATGAATGGGTAGTTGCGTTGCGTGCCGTTGAGACAATCGATTTTATGACCGCGCGCTGGGCCCATCTTCCGTATGAGTTTCTCGATCACGTCTGCCGCCGCATTGTGAATGAAGTGTCAGGTATTTCTCGTGTCGTCTACGATATAACTGGCAAGCCACCTGGCACGATTGAGTGGGAATAGAACCACGCTGAACACCTTGCCGTGAGCGCGCTCGAATCTCATGACCAACACTGGATGCGCCATGCCCTTCGCCTGGCCGAGCAGGCCGGGCGCGAAGGCGAGGTGCCGGTGGGCGCCGTCCTGGTCAAAGGTGACAAGATCATCGGCGAAGGCTGGAATCGCCCGATTCAAAACAACGACCCCTCAGCCCACGCAGAGATGCAGGCTCTGCGTGCCGCGGGACAAAATATCGGCAATTATCGTCTCTGCGATACCACCCTCTATGTCACGCTTGAACCCTGCACCATGTGTGCCGGTGCAATCATCCATGCACGCGTCGCTCGGGTCGTGTTTGGTGCCTATGATCCAAAAACCGGTGCGGCTGGCAGCGTCCTCAATGTGCTCGATTCAGAAGTGCACAACCATACAGTTGAAATCAGTGGCGGTGTACTGCAACAGGAATGCGCGCAACTGCTCACCACTTTTTTTCGCGCCCGGCGCGGCAAAGTAAGCGAATAAAACATTTTGTTGTAGCGTTTCTGTGACACGGCCTTCTAATTTGCTTGGCATTTCAAGGTTGAGTCTTTAGAGTGGAAGCATTGTGTTTGACTCCCTCTAGGTATGGAAAACAGTTATCTAAACGAGATTTTGATCTTATTCGCGGTGGCGGTGGCGATCGTCGGCGCCTGTCTGCATTTCAGATTGCCGCCTATACTCGGATATCTCGCCATCGGTGTCATGGTTGGCCCTTACGGCTTTGGCTTTGTTGACGACACAGAGCACACCCGTGCCTTGGCCGAGTTCGGCGTTGTCTTTCTGCTATTTACCATTGGTCTTGAATTTTCACTTTCGCATCTAATCCACATCCGAGGGGCAGTGTTGGGGCTGGGGGGTGCCCAGGTGATAGCCAGTACTATGATCGTCACCATTGTGGCCCTATATCTGGATTTTGATTTAGAAGCCGCCATTGTTCTGGGAGGCATAATCGCCATGTCGTCGACAGCGCTGGTGATTAAGCAAATGACCGATCAGGTAGAGTTGCATTCGCGCCACGGCCGCAATGCGGTCGGCATCCTGTTATTCCAGGATCTGATGGTGATCCCGTTTCTGATCCTGGTGTCCACCCCTGCTGTGATCGAAACCGGTGCCGGCTGGAGTATATTGGCCGCCTTTGCCGAAGGCGCGATTGCGCTAGTCATTATTTATATCTTGGGGCGCTGGGTGTTGCGGCCATTATTTCACCTGGTGGCACGCTATAAATCGACAGAGCTGTTTACCCTGACTGCCTTGATGATTACGCTGGGCGCGGCCTGGATCACCCATCAGCTCGGATTGTCCCTGGCGCTAGGCGCGTTTGTGGCCGGCATGATGCTAGGTGAAACCGAGTTTCGTCATCAAATCGAAGCCGAGATCCGTCCCTTCCGCGATATTTTGCTCGGGCTGTTTTTCATCACTGTTGGCATGTTGTTCAATGTGATGCTATTGCCAGAAATTTGGCCGTGGGTCCTATTAATTTTAGTCGCGCTAATTTTATTCAAAATGGGATTAATCACTTTACTTTGTCGTATCGCTAATTGGGATCTGGCAGTATCGCTGCGAACAGGCCTGGTACTTGCCCATGGTGGCGAGTTTGGTTTTGCCATATTGACACTGGCATTAGGCAGCGGTTTGATTTCTCATGAAAATGGCCAGGTCATTCTGGCCGCCTTACTGATAAGTATGGGCATGGCGCCGCTGATAATTCGTTATAACGGAAGTCTAGTTGCCAGACTGACACCGAAGAAAGTGAGTGAAACAAAACAAACAATCAAAGAGCGTGTTTCTGATACCGCTTTCGGTTTAGAAAATCACGTCATCCTCTGTGGCTATGGTCGCATAGGCCAAAATATCGCCCAGATGTTAAAAGAAGAAGACATTCAATACATGGCCATGGAGTTGGACCCGGTGTTGGTACAAAACGCCGTGCGGGCTCAAGAACCCGTAACCTACGGTGATTCAGCCAATCTCGAATTACTGTATGCAGCCGGACTGGAACGGGCTGCAGCCTTGGTTGTCAGTGTTGAGGACTATGCAACCGCAATGAAAATACTAAAACAAGTCAGGAGCGCAACAAAGGAATTACCTGTTCTGGTGCGAACAATAGATGAGACTCACCTCCATGATTTGATGGAGGCCGGCGCTACAGAAGTAGTGCCTGAAACACTTGAAGCCAGTCTGATGATGGCCTCATCGCTACTGCTTATGCTACAAGTGCCAGCGGCTCGCATTATTCATAAAATTCGCGATGTCAGAAAAACCCGTTATGACACATTTCGTCGCCTCTTTCCGGGTAAAGAAGTCTCCAGCTCAGGCTGGGTCGACAGTGACGAACATATGCGTGCAATCGAATTAACTCAAACAAGTTGGGCAACGGGGCATAGTGTGGGAGAACTGAAGCTAGATAAGTACGATGTTAAATTAATCGAAGTGTTGCATGAAGGTGAACGTATTTCTGAGCCAGATGAAGCCATGACACTATCGGCTACAGACACGCTTATTCTCAGCGGTATGCCATCTGCGCTTGTACAGGCAGAGAAGAGCCTGATTGCCCGAATGAGGACGGATGCTTGAGCCGGGTGTGATTGTCTGAAGAAATTCTTGGCTGGGTCGGGGTAAGGCTATTAAGGTTTATGGATAGAAAAAGGTATTGGCAGGTTTATTAAAGATACTTGGCAGGAATAGAATGTTTCTATGCTAATAAAGATATTTACTTTTAATATTAGGCAACTAGAGTAATATTTATGAATCAACAAGAACTACTTTACGGTTTTAGCAGTGTTGCAATAGCGGCAACACTCTTTATAGCGATTATTCTGTTCAACGAACTTGGCTTTAAAATAGGTCGATTCGTTCAATCTCA
>CALZIQ010000077.1 GCA_945787735.1 uncultured Chromatiaceae bacterium
GAAAAAAACAAGCAGATTCAAAAGCATGGATAAACAAGCCCAATGGTCCCCCTGGCGCATAAAACTACAGACCTTTGTAGAGGCCGCCTCGGTGCAACGCTTCATTATCTCGCTGATTCTGATCAACGCGGCTATCCTGGGGCTGCAGACCGATGCGGGCATCATGGCCGACTGGGGTGGCCTGCTGCGTGGATTGGACGCGATCATTCTGGCGGTGTTTGTGGTGGAAATCACTCTGCGCCTGGCGGTGCATCGCCTTGCTTTCTTCCGCGATCCTTGGAGTGTGTTTGATTTTATCGTCGTCGCCATCGCCCTGGTGCCGGCCACCGGCCCGTTTGAGGTGTTGCGCGCCCTGCGAGTGTTGCGGGTGCTGCGACTGCTCACCATGGTGCCCTCTATGCGTCGTGTGGTGGCGGGCATGCTCAAGGCCATTCCAGGCTTGGGCTCGGTCGGCGCCATCATGTGTATCATCTTCTACGTCGCGGCTGTGATGGCCACCAATCTGTTTGGCGAGCGTTTTCCCGAGTGGTTTGGCAGCCTGGGGGCAAGTGCCTATACGCTGTTCCAGATCATGACGCTGGAATCCTGGTCCATGGGCATTGTGCGGCCGGTGATGGAGGTTTACCCACACGCCTGGTTGTTTTTTCTGCCTTTTATTCTGATAGCCACCTTCACGATGCTGAATCTGCTGATGGCGGTGATTGTGAATGCGGTGCAGGACGTGCAGCACGCTGAGCTGGAACAGACCCAGCACACCATTACCGCCAAGGTGGATGCGGAGACTGAAACGCTGCAAAAAGAATTTTCCGCCCTGCGTGATGAAATTAGAGAAATCAAAGGCTTATTGCAGCAGCGCAGCACACCTGGGGACTAATAAAGCGGCCTTGGCTACCAACAACAGCAAAGTTTGGGTAAGATGGCTGAAACATATAAGCCGCGCTAAATAGAAGCGGCAATCTGTTTACTACATTAGAGAGACACAAACATGTTGAATAGCTTCAGACTTATTAGCCTGATCGAAGGGCTATCGTTTCTGCTTTTGTTATTTATCGCCATGCCGCTTAAATATTACTGGGGCTACCCTGAAGCAGTTTCTGTTGTCGGCAAGACTCATGGCATGCTGTTTATCGCCTATGTCACTTTGGCTCTGATCGTGTACCAGCGTCAGCAATGGTCAGACCGTTTCATGTTTGGCGTCATGCTGGCCGGCATGTTGCCCTTTGGCTGTTTTGTGCTGGAGCAAAAGCTGAAAAAAGAGAACCTGCAGGTCGCGCTGCAGAACTGATTCGCCGCAAGATTTTTTCGTATCATCAAAGCCCGCCGCGTGCGGGCTTTTTGTTTTAGCCATCTGGCTGGTTTGGCTTGATGTCGTTACTATGAATTCAAGATGGATCATGGCCTCATGGAATCCGAGCATACTTGGCACGCTGCCGATGGCGCCCGCCTGCGTTATCGCCTGTTAAAACGGGGCGGTGACACGATCGTGGTGATGCTGCACGGAGTGGCCAGCAACCTCACTCGCTGGAGCGAATTCGTTCGGCATTTCAATATCAATAAAGAGTGGGATCTGTTGCGCCTGGATCTGCGTGGCCACGGTCACCCACGCTACCGCGGGAGCATCGGTCATGCGGTTTGGGCCAGAGACCTCGCCGGTTTGCTGCAGCAACTTGGCTACCGGCACGTAGTCTTCATCGGTCATAGTATGGGGGCGCAGCTGGCTCTCTGGTTTGCTCACGATTATCCCCACCTAACCAAGGGGCTGGTGTTAATCGATCCGATTTTCCCTCAAGCCCTGCAAGGCCGTCTGGCGTTGTTGGCTAAGCTGCGGCCGTTGTTGTGGCTGCTCATCCAGGTGGTACAGTTGCTGAATCGCATGGGGCTGAAACGGCGGCATTTCCCCGAGCTAGATCTGCAACAACTCGATCAGCAAACCCGCGCTCGGCTGAGCAACAATCCGCAAGAAGACATCGCACGCCATTACGCCCGACCGCTGAGTGATATCAAAAATCTGCCTCTGGCCAATTACCTTCAGGATCTATATGCCGTCATCCAGCCCTTGCCGGAGCTGTCATCCATTCAAGTCTCGACACTGGTGCTGATATCGAAAGGCGTGAGCCTGAGTAACATTGCCGCAACTCAGCAACAAATCGCGCAACTTGGGCAAGTTGAAACAGTCATTATCGATGCCGATCACTGGATGCTCACCGAAAAACCCGAACAAACGCGTCATGCCATCGAGCAGTGGTGCAATCAGTTGGTTTGATTGTTTGAAAATAGCGTCGGAACAGCGCAAAGCCGCATACAAAAACACCCCGGCAAGCCGGGGTGAATCAGAAAACATCATGTTGTTTTAGTAACCGTTTACCAGACTAGAATAATAAAAATAATTGCCAGCACAATCGGCACGCTGCCCGCGATATTGGCCACTAGATTAGCGCGGTGTTTAGGATATAACTCATTCATGGATTCCCCCCCCCCACTATTAGTTGCGTTTAGATAGCCCGTCCATGGAACCCCAAATCCATCCATGTATGATTAAAAATAGTCAACGGATAGACATCTGGCAACCAGCGCAAATTACCCGCGTGTAGGTTATGGTTTTACTTTAAACATTCTCACCTCACCAAACGGGCTCTTAACACCCTTGGGCGAAACGCTCTTCACGCGCCAGAAATATTCACCTGCGGGTAGTGACTCGTCATAGCGATAGTAGTTGTTGATGAGGTAGGTGTGTTCTTGCAGCTCGGTTTTGAACTCGGCATCGCGGGCAACGTGCAATATATATGAGTTGGCATCAGCTACGCGTGACCAGGCAATCCAGGGTTTATTGCTTGGCAGTGTGACACCCTCTTGAGGCGAGTTTGAGCGAGGTGCTTGTATCGTCGCTAAAACTGTATAGCTCAGCTCCGCATCTAAACCTTCAAGGCCGGTATCGTCGATTGAGCGCAGGCGCACAATGTAGCGCCCCGGGCTGATGTTCTTCCAGGCCAGTGAGGCTTGGTTGAGCTTCTGGTCATGCAGCACTAGGTAGGTGTCTTTGGCATAAACAAGCTGGGCGCGATAGCCGGCAGCATCGGTGATTTCTGACCAGGTGAGATTGATCTCGCCATTCACGCTGCTTTTGGGCAGATTGCTCAGGTCTGGGCGCAACAATCCCTGGCGTGGTTCAGGCATGGCCTTGCCAGCCTCAACGCGCATGGCAAGCCCGGTAGTCAGGGCACGCTGTTTGCCGCCACTTGTCACGGTCACCGCACCCTGCGTCACCTCAATTTGCATGTGTTTGTCATTGGCAATCACACGAACGCGGGCCTGTGCGGCGTTTATAGATCCCGCTGCGGTTATGACCCGCGGTTTGTCTTTGTTGTTCTTCACGGTGAGCTCGATGGCGCCGCGCACAAGCTCAAAAGGGTCATCTAGAACCAGCTCTGTGTCTGCTAGCATCACAAGCATCGAGCCATCCCTAAGCAAAATGTTCGCGCTGCTATTCAGCCCCGTGCTAAGACGCGAGCCAAACCCAAGTGTTGCGTCCACCATCAATTTTTCACGCTGCTCACGGCTGAGTCGCTCGGCCTGGCCATAGAGTGCCGCAACGGTGTTAGCTTTGCGTGTGAGTGCCGCGGGTGGCAGATCGTTTGGAGATGCTGCCATGTCAGCGACGCGACCGGAAAAATCCTTCATCCACTCTGTTGGAATACGCAAGGCTTGACCTACCTCCAGCTGTGATGCATCGCTGATATTGTTGTATTCCATCAGTTGCTGCCAGTTATGTGGGTTTTTCAGATTTTCTTTGGCGATGCTCCATAGCGTATCCCCCCGTGCAATGATATACACCGATACTTCGGCGCGCAGACTGGTGGTGATGCACAGGCTGGCTAGGCCAAGTATTACGGAGAAAATAATGGTGCAGGTTTTGTGTGGCAACTTCATAAGACTCACTAACAGGAATGGCAGAGAAGCGTATTAGTAACGTGGAATGGGCGTGGGGGTCAAGATTGCCCCTCCCCCCATTGATTCAGAGGGTCGGCTTGGCCAGAATGTAAATAGCCAAGGATCAGCCGCCGGCAAATCCGGCAACACAACAAAAGAAGGAAAAAACCATGAACAGGACCATCATCAATGCCATTATTCCGGTTGCCATGATTGCAGGGCTCATATTCGCCATGCCGGCAAGCGCGGACGACAGCGAAGCGAAATTGAAAAACATCCTCAACGGCGAACACCGCACCCCTGCGTATCAGGCGCGTGATCAATATCGGCACCCGGTCGAAACCCTCACTTTCTTCGGCATCAAAGATGATATGACGGTAGTGGAGATCTTTCCCGGCGGCGGCTGGTATACCGAAATCCTCGCCCCCTTCCTGAAAGACAGCGGCAGCTATTACGCCGCCGGCAATGATCCGGATTCCCACAGAAGCTTTTCAAGAAACAGCGCCGCCCGATTCAAACAAAAAATGGAGGCCAATGCTGTTTACAATCAGGTCAACATCACTGTGTTAGCGCCGCCAGCCAAAACAGAAATCGCTCCGGCAGGCACGGCCGACATGGTGCTCACCTTCCGTAACATCCACAATTGGATGAAAGGCGGCTCTGTTGATGAAGTTTATGCGGCTATGTACAAAGCGCTTAAACCTGGTGGTATTCTCGGCGTGGTCGAACATCGTGGTAATCCTGCTATCCAACAAGACCCTAAAGCCAACTCTGGCTACGTCAATCAAGACTACGCCATCCAGTTAGCTGAAAAGGCCGGCTTCAAGTTTGTTGGCAGTAGTGAAATCAACGCCAACCCCAAAGACAGCAAAGATCACCCCAAAGGCGTGTGGACACTGCCACCTACCCTGGCAATGAAAGATAAAGACCGTGAAAAATATTTGGCGATTGGAGAGAGCGACCGTTTTACGCTGAAGTTTATAAAGCCCGTAGAATAAAACTGCTTTCAGACAGCCGCTAGATATAGGCAAATAATGGAATATTGCGAGCGACTAGGTAACGGGTTTTGGGCTGAGCCGATCAATGCATTGACTAATGTAGCCTTTGTTATTGTTGCTTTATTGTTGTGGCGTATTTTGCATCAGCATAAACGCAGCAGTGTACCGTTTGATATTTATAGCTTGGTGTTGTTGGTGGCTAGTGTCGGGCTGGGAAGTTTTCTCTGGCATACTTACGCCGAACCATGGGCGGAACTCGCGGACAAGCTGCCAATCTTCGCGTTTATGTTTTTGTATTTGCTAATTTATATGGCGCGAGTCTTAAGCTTGTCTTGGTATTGGGTTTTGGTTTGCCTCACGCTCTTCCTGTTTTTGAACGTGGCAGTGAAGCTTTGGTTGCCGGTGGGCTTGTTTAATGGCTCGATAATGTATCTGCCCGCTATGCTTGCATTGCTAGCGCTAACACTAGCGACCTACTGGCAGCGCCTGCCAGGTGCGATGATCATGTTTGCAGTGATTGGCTTGTTCTGTGTCTCTGTTATTTTTCGCAGCCTCGATCAGGTGCTATGTGACTCAATTCCACAAGGCACTCATTTTGCCTGGCATTTACTCAATGCCGTGATGCTGTATTGGTTGATGCGGCATTTAATTGGATCGGCGCGTAGTGCTTAGCAGGATATATATTGCTCTGTAAATTCGAATAGAATAGGCTGTGTTGTATGGTAATTGACATTCAGTAAGGAATTGAGGAGATGTGAATCAGTCGTCTAAAATGGCTGCGCAGCAACTACGATTGATGATTATTACCGAATTCTACTCGCCAAAAAGCAAATATATGAAATCGGTATTTATTTCTAATCTTAGAAGAAGGCTTGCTCTGACCCTATTAATTATTTCTGCTTGCTTTTGTTTCAATACAGCCTAGAGATACATAGCTAGATAGGCAGTTATATTAAACCGTTTTCCCGAGGTCCTCATGAAGAAGCTAAAAAATGAAAACGAATTAGTTAAGAAGGCGATTGTTGAGGGTATGAAATATGGTGAAAATCGAGGTGTCGTTGAGTTTGAGCCCACAGATTCAGCGAATGAAAAAATTCAGTATATTTATCGGCTGCTTGTGCACGACAAAATAATACAGCCTATCCCTGAAGACCAAGTTTCCCAGAAATCCATGAAGCATAAGCTGGCCATTTGGGCATCAAAGCTAAAATAAGACGGCAGATGCTCTGGGGGTTTAGTCGTGAAATGGAATATTCTTGATTTATGCACTTCTGACAAACCATAAACAACGCACCTGTGGCGTCGGACCTGATAAGCTGGTTTGTTCCCGTTAATTTCATCTAACCGCCAGAGCTACTCCTTAAATATAAAGTGTGTGAAACATGTGTCGATATATGGGCTATCTAGCTTGCTTGATCGCATGATCCTGGCTTGGTAGTAAACTCGTCGAAGGAGGTTATGCTTGTTTGTCGCCATGAGTAAATTTGTTGTTTCCAATGGGATGGAGGCTGACGTGCGTGAGGCTTTTATGAATCGGCCTCATCTGGTTGACAATGCCAATGGATTCATTCGGATGGAGGTGATGACGCCAGTGGAGAAGCCTGAGGAGTTTGTTCTGGTGACCTACTGGCAGGATGAAGCCAGTTGGAAGCTCTGGTATAAAGGCCATACCTACAAGACGGCACACAAAGGTATACCGAAAGGTCTCAAACTTGTTCCAAAAAGCACTGAGATCAGTTTTTATCATCTATTTAGTAACTGATGACCGCATGAGCATTCACGATGCATCCTCGCCTGTGCCATTGTGCAGTGAAGGCCTAGTTACTCTGCAAAGGGCTGAAGATGATATAGCCCTTGAAGTCACCAACGGTTATTTTGATATGCACCCGGAGTGCTATAAAGGCGACCCTGACCGTATACGAATAATGTGCAAGGCAGATTTACAACATCATTTTCGTTTTCTACTCAGTGCAATGGTTACAGCGACACCGGAAATGTTCAGGGATTATGCGCTCTGGTTGAAAGAAGTACTAGTCAGCCGCAACCTGTCTCTACAACATCCCATCGATTCTTTTGGCTTGATGAAAATTTCTATTCTCAAATGTTTGTCTGTGAATGATCAAGCAGTGGCCGCGGCAGTATTGGATGCGGGCTTGCAGGCATTTCGAAACGAGGAGAAGGCGCTAACGATATTCCAGCCCAATCCAGCGAATGTGTTGGCTGCGACAACTGATTATACAAATGCACTGGTAGCCGGTGACAGGAAAAGTGCTGAAAGCATGATTCAGCAAAGCCTTAAACAAGGTACGGCTTTGGTAGATGTCAGTGTTGGTATTGTGCAACCGGCGATGTATGAAATTGGTCATTTATGGCAGGCAAATAAAATCACTGTTGCACAGGAACATCTAGCCACCGCGATATCGCAAAATGCCCTAGCGCGTGCTTTCGCTGCAGCAGAGTTTACAGACCCGGTAAATAAGCGCGTAATTTGTGCTTGTGTTGAAGGTAATCATCACAGCCTCGGTCTGCGCATGATTAGCGATACTTATGAGGTTGCAGGTTGGGATGTCACTTTCCTCGGGGCAGACACGCCTAATAGCTCAATCCATACGCAGGTAGATATGGAGAAACCTGACGTATTGGCTTTGTCCGTAAGTTTGCCTCATCAGCTGCTGGGGTTGCAGCAACTGATCATCCAGCTGCGTGCTGATATGGGTGGAAGTATGCCGGCTATCGTAGTGGGTGGATTGGCTTTCAATCAGAACGAGCATCTGGGGGCGCGACTAAAAGTGGATGCATGGTATCAGGATGCCAGAGCGATGCTGGAGGATGTGAAGTGAGTCAGGTCCCACTGGATAACGAAGTTCAAAACAGCATGCTGGAAATTCCATATTTGTTAAAAAATCTTACTGCTGTGGTTGCGGTAATTGTAGACGAACAGGGGTATGTGCTGGATAGTAATCGTGGGTTTTACTCTCTGGTCAACCAGGATGCTCAACCAGAGTCGAACTGGAATGTTCGCGAAATGTTCGTGCAACCCAATTTTACAGAGTTTTTATCCGTTTATGCCAAGCAGCCAACGCAATCGGTATACCAAGGGGTTATGAATGTTGGTGATCCTAACGTTAGTTGCCGATCTATCGTTGGCGCCGTTTATCGCTATCAAGATCGTATTCTGGTGATTGGTGAGTATGATATAGCAGATATGGAGCGTCTCAGTTCAAGCGTTCTGGAACTCAATGATGAGCTGGCACAAACACAGCGTGAGCTGGTCAGGGCTAATCGTGATTTAAAACGTAAAGAAGCAAAAATTACAGAAATGATGCTAACTGATCCAATGACAGGCATAGCAAATCGACGCCATTTTGATCAGCGTATAGAAGAAGAAATACTACGACATAAACGCTACCAGCACTCTCTCAGTATTGTTATGGGTGATATCGATCTTTTTAAAAGTATTAATGATACCTATGGGCATGATGTAGGTGATGTTGTAATTTGTAGCTTTGCTCACACCATGCGTGATAATAAGCGCGCCAGTGATTTTGTGGCTCGAGTAGGTGGTGAAGAGTTTATAATGGTTCTGCCTCAAACCAAAACTGAAGAGGCCTTCTTGGTTGTCGACCGTATAAGAAAATTGTTTGGTGAAATAAACCACCCGGGCATAGAACGCGCCATCACTGCGAGTTTTGGGGTTACAGAATTACGCCCCAATGATACCGTGGAATGTTTGATCAAACGTTCTGATCAATGCCTGTACCAAGCCAAGGAAGGAGGAAGAAATCTGGTGGTCTCACACGTTTAGGCAAGAAAACGTGCTGCTAGGCTTTTTCAATCCGCCATTGAAAAAGGCAAGCTTCTGTAAAATCCTTTTGAGTAAGAGCCATTGTAACCTGGTCTCGTTTGATTGCATTTTTATTTATTAATGATTTTATGACTCAGGAGAATGAAATGATCACTCAACCATTCGAACTAGGAAAGCGAGTCCCCATATTTGCCCTCCCCGTCGCAATTGGTGGGCGGTTTGGTTTAGAGTCAGCGCTTGAACGGGGTCCCGTTGTTTTAAGCTTCATCAGAGGAGTTTGGTGCGAGTTCTGTACAGAGCATTTAGAAATAATTCAAAAATGGAAGACATCGTTGAAAAACAATAGCAAAACACTATCATGATTGTCGTGATTTCCAATGAGTCGCCACAGGTTCTTACAAAATGGCAAGAATCAAATCCAATAAGTTTTCTTCTTCTGTTGGATGAATTTGGAAAAGTTGCAAGAGAATATGGGGTTCGAAAACAGGAAGACGATTATTCCCGACTCGCTATGATTGTGATCGACAAAGACGGCTCGGCAAGGGTGATTGATGACGGTTTATAAAGATTGACAATGCAGCCAACGAAATTAACCGGGAGATCGAACAGCTTTAAGTAAATTTGATTTCAACCTGCGCATTCATCTTGTGAGTACTCGACATGCCCGTTATAAATACGAATCTATTATTCTATATGTGTATCCAAGCCCTGGATAAGATAACGCCTCAAACAAGCAAAGGTCCTGGGAATAATCCGGCAACTTGAGAGAGCGATCGCTTCATACTATAAATTTATCAAGCCAGAGAAATAGCGTATGTCAATCAAGTTAAGAGGCCTAACTATTTAGGCAGTTTTTATAGAACCATTTTCCCGATGTTCCCATGAAGAAACTGAAAATGAAGCGCAGCTACAGCTCCTCTGTCACAATCGGGAGATTAAAATAAAACGTACTCCCTTCGCCAGCAGTGCTATTAAAACCAATGCTCCCTCCCATACGCTCAACAATTGATTTGCTTATGGATAGACCCAGCCCCGTTCCCCCCTGCTTCCGAGAGTCCGAACCATCAGCCTGTGAAAATTTAGTAAAAACTTTATCCTGAAAATTTTCTGGGATACCTTGTCCGTAGTCACGTACTGATATGCAAACACGACCTCCTGAAATTATCGATGTGTAAATATCAATTGTTGTGCTAGGTGCTGTAAATTTTGCGGCGTTGGAGAGCAGATTAGACATCACTTGCAAGAAACGCTCTTTATCTACCTTAACTTTAACATTTGGGGTTTCATTGTCTAGTTTGAAGCTGGTATCGAATTTCTCACTATAAGATTCATTTTCAGCAAGGGATTGTTCAAGCAATTGCACCAGTGAGCAAGGTGTCCAGGTAAAATCGATATCTCCTGTTTCAATCTTTTCTATATCCAGAAGGTCATTAATTAGCAACAATAAACGCTCTGAGTTACGCTCTGCTATATTTAGCATTTGTATTGCTGTGCTGTTATTGAATTGTACGATCTTTCCCGATTTTAACAATGATAATGATCCACAAATTGATGTTAAAGGTGTGCGCAATTCGTGGCTAACAGTAGATACAAACTCTCTCTTTAATCGATCTACCTTTTTCAACTCAGTAATATCTTGATAGGCACCCACAAGCTCCGTTACTTTTCCATTGTCCTCACTAGCATGGCAAATTACCCTTACCCAAGCCTGCTTGCCGTGTGCTTTCGCAAGTCTAAGCTCGAGATCAAAGTCTTTCCCATGCTCTTTCGCATTCTGGATTGCTGATTTGAAGACAGCTTGTCCTTCTGGCACGATGCAATCAATAATAGTTTCAGAATTAATAGGCAGTTCAGGCGAAATACCATGAATTCTAAATGTCTCTTCTGTCCAGCTCAAATCATTGTTTAATACATCCAGTTTCCATCCGCCAACATGTGCTAAATTCCCCGTATTTTTTAACAACTCTTCACTGCTCCGTAATGCATTCTCTATCGCAATCCGTTCTTCCACTTGATGCTTCAATGATTGATTGGCGCTTTCTAACTCACTAGTTCGGGCTTCAATACGTTGTTCCAGCTCTTCATTAATACTTTCAAGACGTTGTTCGCTTTGTATTAACGAATCTTCGCGATGCTCGAGAGATTCAGTCATAGTGTTTAATGACTTCGTTAACTCGCAAATTTCATCACTCCCTTTTGGTTGTAGTTTTATCGTCAAATTCCCCTGGCTAATTTCCTTTGCCATCTTGTTTAAGGACACGATTGGAGATGAGACTTTGCGAGAAACGAAAAATGCAACAAAGGTTGAAAATATTGCCGCAATCAGAAACGCGTATAAAAATTTTGATTGTAGTGCCTCAACTGATGCCATGATTTGGTTATGCGAAACGAGTAAGCCAATTGAATAGTTGGCTGATGAGATAGGGCTGTAAACTATATAATTTGTATCGTTTGACTCAGGGTTGGTAAATGATGCATAGCCATGCTCTCCATTGGTCATGCGAGTTCCCACTGACGTAATTTCAGGTATACTTTCATCCTGAATATTGGTCTTTACAATCACCTTCTCACCGATTTCATTAAGGACTGGATTGCCTTTCTCATCCAATTTTAAGTGAACAACTTTTTGTGAATCCCAGTGATACCAGTATGTGCCTGTATGTGACACCAGAAAGAATTTAGCATTCCAGCCTAATTGCTCAACGACTTCAGTGTGCACACGCTTAATTCGTTTTTGAATATCAGTCCACGGTAACGCGCCGCCAATCATTCCCTTAACTGTTCCTTCTGCTGATAATATTGTCGATGCCACCACAATTTGCTTTGCGCCAGTTGTGTAAGAAATCATCGGGTCTGATACGTATGTTTTCTGATTTGCTGTAGTGTTATTGCCTACAGTCTGTTGCCAGTAATCTCGTTTTCTTATGTGTTTAGGTTTTGCATTCGGGTCTCGATCATTAAAGGTACGTAACCAGCCCGCATCTGGGTTGCCACCCGACGTGTTATAAAAATAGCCCTCTGGTGTTCCTAATATATATTTTTCATAAATATTTTCATGGCGTTTCAATTCAGCCATTAAGAAGGGGCGTATTAGAGGGAAATCCATCGTTTTCAGAACTGAGGTCTGGGAATAGGTTGAGACTTCAGCAATTCTTTCAGAGAAAAAAGTTGACAGTTTCTGGGCTGCTGCATCTAACCTAGCCTGTGCTGTATCCAATGTTAATCTGGTTGTCTGGTTTGTGCTGTGCCATAGCGCTATGCTCATACAAATAACGAGTGGCAGCATGGCTGTTAATAGCATGCTCAGCGTGAATTTGGTACGAATCCTCATGATTATGAATTATCTGCGATCTCGATCAGTATTTCCCTAATGTTCACTATTTGTAAGGTTGTTGGTCTTGGCTTCAATAACTTAATAAAGAGTATCGACTAGCTATGAGTAATTATGAATGATCTGATACTACTCACCGATGGTAGCGTAAATGCGAAGTCGAAGGTTGGCTATGGAGCTTACCTCGCCATCTCTGAGATTGGATTGTCAATCGATCTCTTGGCATCGCATGTAAAGCTGCGGCGATTTGAGAATACATCATCAACGAAACTGGAGTTGCAAACCTTGTTATGGGCACTGGGTGATATCCCATCATCCGTTAACAAAGTGACGGTGTACACAGATTGCCAAAACACTGTCGGCTTGGTGTCGAAGCGTGATCGATTTGAGAAAAATAATTATCGTTCTAAGCGCAATAAACGCCTCAATAATTATGAGTTGTATCAGATCTTTTTTAAGATGACCGACCGTTTGGATTTCAATCTTGTTAAGCTGCGAGGGCATCCTGCATCGGATCAAAAAAATGATTTCGATAAGATATTTACATTAGTGGATCGAGCAGCAAGGAATGCGCTAAGAGAGGATCACCGATAAACTCGCTCGCCTTGAGCGATTAATTCAATCAATCCGGTCTTCTACTCAATGCCCAAAACGATTTACCGGATTCAGTGTGTCACCACATAAAATTTTCATATAGTTGATTTTGTTCAGGGTGGGTTCAGTTGCATTGCGGCAATGTGATGATTAAGTAGGAGTTGTTTCTCCTGTATGCGCGTTTGCGAGGGGAAGAACAACAAAGGACAACCCGTAAGGGTTGATCATATTAGCAAGAGGAGAACTATCATGAAAGCATTGTTTGCTGCTGCAGCCCTGGCCGCTGCTGTTATGGCTACGCCTGCCATGGCCGATCTGGATTTGGCTAAGAAGAGTGGTTGTTTTGCGTGTCACAGTGTTGATAACAAGGTTGTTGGTCCAGCCTGGAAAGATATCTCAGTCAAGTACAAAGGTGATGCAGGCGCTCGTGACGCATTGATAGAGAAAGTTAAGAAAGGCGGGAAAGGTAATTGGACTGCCGTAACCGGTGGTGTGCCCATGCCCCCATATTCACCACGCGTCGCAGATACTGATATAGAAAAGCTGGTTGATTTTATCCTCACGCTATAAATCGATAAGCGTTAACAAGCCTCTGTCATAGAACACCGAGCTGCTGCATCCTTGCAGCGCTCGGTTTTTTTATGCCCAAAGTTGGCCCTTAAGGCGTTATTCTTAGGTCTATGTCATTTCACTTCTGAATGGGGGCGATTATGACGCTATTGGGTGATGAAGGTGTGATAAATGCGTATCAGCCAGTTTTTGATGGCACATCGTTAAAGCCGGTTGGATATTCTATGCACTAAAACCAAAGGTCGTTTAGGGCTAGGTGGAAATTCGCACAAGCCTTCATGTCAGCGCTAATTGGCTCTCGCTGGTCTGGATTCCCTCGGGGTGTATGATGACTCCTAGCCAGTGGCAGTCCTTTGCGGAAAAAAATCAATTCAAATACATCGAAAGGGTTAAGCTATATTGAATAATGCCAAACACAAAGCCCTGCAGGTAAATAATGAAAACAACCATCTATTGGTTTATTGCTTTTATCCTCGCGCTGGGTTTGCTGACGATAGCTGTTGCATTGTTTCCTAAAGGACAAGCCAAGCTTGGGTTTATGAATGGCAAATTAGGCCCTTGCCCAAATACGCCAAATTGCGTTTGTAGTGAAGAGAGTTCTACAACTTCTTATATTGAACCGCTTTCATTTAGCGACACTGCGGACGATGCTTGGCAAAGACTCAAGCAAGTTGTCGTGTCTTCAGGCGGTAGCATTCAAACAGAAGAAAATGGCTATCTGTGGGTGAGCTTTACGACAAAGTGGTTACGTTTTGTGGATGATGTGGAGCTGAGGATGGATGCGAAGAGTCATATCATTCATGTTCGCTCGGCGTCGAGACTTGGGCGATCGGATTTTGGTGTGAATAGGAAGCGGGTAGAAATGCTTCGGCTGATGCTGAATGGCAGTTCAGCAGTCAACAGCCAATAAAAATATATACAGATTGGGCGACGACAAACCCTGTTTTATAGAAAATAGTTTAGTCATGAGGCAAAGCAAATGAATACAGAAATCGAAAATGCACCTAACGAACGCACCATCTGGAACCGTGGTTTA
The DNA here is from genome assembly GCA_945787735.1 of uncultured Chromatiaceae bacterium. Classification (GTDB taxonomy): domain Bacteria; phylum Pseudomonadota; class Gammaproteobacteria; order Tenderiales; family Tenderiaceae; genus Tenderia. The sequence goes on from CALZIQ010000077.1 coordinate 14,262, forward strand.
TACATACTGATCTTCGCGTTTTGTCTTTGGCTGGCCAAATTCGTTGCTTTTGTGGTGGTTGTATTTCAATTTGTTTCCGTCTTGTTCACGGGCTCGACCAATGCAAAGCTATTGGTCTTTGGCCAAAGTTTAAGCACGTATCAATATCAGGTGATGCTGTTTCTTACATTTAACAGCGAGGTGCATCCCTATCCCTTGACCGACTGGCCCGAGGGGGCGCCTGTGCCGCCAGGGGATACGCCTTCACATTCCTGAGTTGTTGGATCGGAGGTTACCCATAATCTCCTTGTGGTTATCGGGGGCATTTCGGGTTTGCACTCCCCCCACATTCTTGTCATATACTTAGCCGGGTCTGTTTTGCATAAATGCCACCACGTATGGTGTTAATGCCGTCTTTTCACGAATACCTTATACAGAATATGGAGTTTGAAGATGTCTGGTTTGTTTTCTGAATACCGCTTGGGCGATGTCACTTTGAGTAGTCGTATTGTGATGTCACCGATGACGCGTAGTCGTGCGATCGATAACCTGCCCAATGACCTGATGCGTACCTATTACGCACAGCGTGCGTCTGCAGGGTTGATTCTTACTGAAGGCACGGCGCCATCGCCGAATGCACTGGGCTATCCACGCATTCCCGGCATTTTTTCTGAGGCGCAGATCGAGGCCTGGAAG
>CALZIQ010000078.1 GCA_945787735.1 uncultured Chromatiaceae bacterium
GGGACTCGTGGCTGGGTGCAGGGCTTCAATTGTCGTATGATGATTACAAGAATCGTCATACTGTTGATAATGCAGGTTTTCTGGCGCAAACCTATTCAGATCGTTCCGGTTTCGAGTCCGCGTTGCTAATTAACTATGTGTTGGAAAAAAACATTGCCGGATGGGACGTGGCAGGCAAGCTCGAAAAAAGTATTGCCATAGGCGATGGAACGAGTGAGTTTAGTGTTTTCGTTGCTTTGCTATTGAATTATTGAGTTGGTGAGAGTTAAAGATGAATAGATTGATTCGAATCACTATGAAATCAGCATTAAGTGCAACCCTGCTTGGTTTGGTTGCGTGCAATGGTATTCCCGGCGCTGAATCGGGTGGTTTGCCGCCTGGTCGTCCCACAGCGTCGGTTTCAGGCTTTGTTGTGGATGATGCCATTAGTGATGCCCGGATTAATGTCTACGCCTTTGATGGTGGCATTAAGGGTGAATTGATGGGCAGCGCAACAACAGCATCGGATGGCTCTTATACACTTGAAATAGATGGGGTCAACAAACGTCCCGTATTAGTTGAGGCGCGCGGCGGGCATTATGTGGAACTTTCCACGGGGCGACAAGTTGTGCTCAAGGATGATGAGGTGTTGAAGGCAATCGCACTTTTTGAGCCGGGGCAGCCGCTCTCATTAATGGTGACACCTCTGACCCATCTTGCCGTTGCCTTGGTTGAGTTTCAGCTTGGTGCAGGTGCGGATGTGGAAGCGGCAATCACAAGCGCCTCATCCGAAATAAATGCCTTGTTCGGCTTTGATGTGTTTTCAGTTTACCCACGTAGTATCGCTGATCAGGGAACAGCGAATGGAGTGAATGACGAGCACCTATACGGATTTTTTCTATCTGCGCTGTCAAGCTGGACAAAACGAATCAGTGAACAGAACGGTCTGGCGCACCATGAAGTTTATAACAGCATTGGACTGAGCCAGATCCTTTTCAACGAACTGGCTTCAGATAGTCTGCTGGATGGAAAAGCAAGCATCAACGGTTCAGGTGATTCGGGCGACTTGGCCTTGGGTATTGTTGGTCTGGATGCGAGTACGTATCGCATATCCTTTGCCCAACATATGCTAGCCATGGCCGCTGGTAGTGAAAATCATACTGGTATCTCCGTGGAGGATCTGTTTCCTCTAGCGGTGCAATTTCTGAATAGCCAGCATCGCGTTTTTGCTGGCGTAGCCACCGAACTCAAAGGAGATCAGGTGGATGTCACGGTAGAAGAAAATCTCGGCAGCTATCGCAGTGGTGTATTTGATTACGCGGTTACCCTTGGTAGTCCGGACTTGATTAGCCGTGTGACATTTAGTATCGACGGCGTAGAGTTGCCGGTGGCTGTGGTACCGGGTGAGATGTTGGTGCCGATTGATTCACGCCAGTTCCAGGACGGTGAGCGAACACTGACCATGGTTGCCAGGGATTGGCTTGGCAATACAGTGGCGAATGTTTCATCGACATTTAAGTTCGACAATACCGCCCCGTTCGTGAATGTCACGTCGGGCCTTTATACAAATCAGCAGACGTATATTCTGAGTGGTGACCTGGTCGATAATGGTTCGGGTGTCAGTCAGTTTGAGATTGAAGGGCAGGCCGTGCCGGTTGCTGAAGACAATAGCTGGTCGACTGAATTGCAGCTTGATGCGGGTAATAATTCTATAAATATTCTGTTGAGAGACTGGGCAGGCAATGAGTTTGCAGAAGATCTGGTGATTACGCCTGACCGGGCGGCGCCGGTAATCGATACAAGTGCTGGACATGGAGCAGCCAGATTTTTGAATGTGGATGATCAAATTGTTGCAGGTGTTTTGGTTGACGAAAATACAGCCGACCCCGTTTATATCGAAAACGATAAGATCGATTTGGATGGGCTACCAATCACGCGTGTTTCGCTCGAACAAGGTCAAACTCCATATTTTTCTTTTACAGCCCATGATCCGATTATCGACGGTGTCTCAACAGCGGCAGATGCACTGGATGTGAAAGTGCGGTATGAAAAGAATGGAGAGACAGTATCGGATTGGCGCACGCTGACAGTTGTCGATGGTGAATATCTTGTGCCACTTGCTTCAGAGACGCTGCACGCTACATGGCATCAGGCAACGCCAGGCGATGAGCACGTGGTCCGTATCCAGGTAATCGACAAGGCGAGCAATGTTGCCGAGAAATTGTTTACGTTTAAATCTGCCTTTGTGGTGCCGAAATTTGTTGCTGACAAAGTGAATGATTTGAATTCTCAACTCTTCACAAATACAACCTTCTCGAACAGAGGCGGTTTGCATGATCTTAGTTTTGAATCTGTTGCATATGAGTTTACTAATAGTGCTGATCAGGCCATATACGTGCAAGTTGAAGATGTAGGTGGGCATGAGGCAGAACGCAATTATGAACAGCTGGTGCGAGAACACAAGGTAAGACTGAAGACCAGCACTGATTGGACAATAGGTACAGCACAAAATGCGGCTAATTTCTGTGATGGGGCTTTAAATGAAGTTTTCTGGAATACAAGCATCAACCCGCAGACGGTTTTTAACTATGTGGGGGGTGAGTGGCTAGCTGTTAACCGCCCGTCTCCTATGCTTGGCGAAGTACAAAATATTGATACAGACACTCCTGTTGCGCCAGACCCAGAGCCTTGGAGTAATATTGAAGATTTCGATGCTGAGCATGCAAGTTTTACTTTGTCTGTGGCTCAGGGTGATATTACGTTTTTATATGACTACGTGGTCAGTACAGACACGCTTTTGCCTGAGCCTGGGTTAATCATGAACTGGAGTCTCGATAATAATGATGCGAATATACGCAGCTGTGGAGAAAGGCGTCTTTTTCAGGAAAGGCTGAGTTACAGTTATGAATCAGAGCCAGGTTATCCAAAAGATTCACTGTCAATCCTGAATGAGCAGAAAAATTTCGCTGTGGCTGGTTACCATGTGATGAACACGACTACTGCAACAGAGATTGTAGCGATTAACGGCTGGTATCACATACCCGCGGGGCATTCTGTGAGCATCATCAAACAGGTGCATACGCCAATCTTCACTGTTGATGATGATGTAGAGGTTGGTAACTCAGGCACTACTGCAACATACACACCGCTGTTCTATGATAAGTCTATCAACTGGAAGGTTTTTCGTAAGATTTCACTGACAGCGATTCATGATGCTGGTGAAGAAAATATCTTTTTAATGCCGATAAAAGTGTTTTCTGCCGGTGAAGAGTTTGTGAATTATTCGATCAGCCGCTGAGCTGGGGTGTTTCGGGCCTGTTTGTTCAGGCCCGGCGCGTTAGCCTTTTTAATAAATTCCAATATCTAAATAAGTCCGTGAGATCTTATCGATGGCAATTACATAACCTGCTGTGCGCAGGTCTTTGATTTTGTCATTGCTGTTGAACAGTTGGCTTAGCTGCTGGTAGCCCAGTCGCATAGTGTCATCCAGGCCTGAGTTGACCAGATCCTCTTCAGTGGCACCGCGGATGACTTTTTTGCGGATATCCTCACTGATGGACTTGCCGCTCAGCTCTTCCAGTAGTTGAGCAAACTCACGGCTGCGCATCTCTTCATGACGACTTTGCATACGGCCGAAGCGTATGTGCGAGAGATTGCGTATCCATTCGAAATAGGAGACTGTGACGCCGCCGGCGTTGGCATAAATGTCGGGAATGATGACGATACCTTTTTCATTCAGCACCTTGTCGGCTTCGTAAGTTACCGGGCCGTTTGCTGCCTCGACGATCAATCTGGCCTTGATGCGGTCAGCATTTTCACAGGTGATTTGAGCTTCCAGCGCTGCCGGGATGAGAATGTCGCACTCCAACTCAAGCGCCTTGAGGCCATCCTCATCAAAGTGAGCGTTGGGAAAGCCCTTCATGGTTTTATGTTCGAGAATATGCTCGTGCAAGACATCGATATCGAGGCCGTTCTCATCGATCAAAACGCCTTCGCTTTTAATTACCGCGGTGATTTTAGCGTCATCCTCAATTGTAAGCAGGCGAGCGGCGTGATAACCCACATTACCAAATCCCTGTATGACAATTCTTTTGCCGCCAATGCCTTGTGTCAGGCCGGCGCGTTTAACGTCTTCGGGGTGGCGGAAGAATTCCTGGATTGAGTACTGCACGCCGCGGCCAGTGGCTTCGGTACGGCCACGGATGCCACCATGCTGGACCGGTTTGCCGGTGACACAGGCCTGGTAATTGATGTCTTCCGGAAACAGGTGTTTGTAGGTATCTGCCATCCAGGCCATTTCGCGTTGGCCGGTGCCAACGTCTGGGGCGGGCACGTTGGTCGATGGGCTGAGAAAACCCTTGCGTACCAGTTCCATAGTGAAGCGACGGGTGATCTTCTGCATCTCGTCGCGGGTATAATTGCTTGGGTCGATCAGCAATGCGCCTTTTGAACCACCGAAGGGAATATCCATCAGGGCGCACTTGTAACTCATCAATGCCGCCAGCGCTTCCACCTCATCCTGATTGGCATAAGGGGCGTAACGTATGCCGCCCTTGGCAGGTAGGCGATGGGTGCTGTGAACTGCACGCCAACCTGTAAACATCTGGATTTTGTCGCGGATTTTAACTGGAAAAGTGACCTGGATAATCGAGGCACAGGCCTTGATGGCGGCCGCCGTGTCTTGCTCAAGATCCATCGCCGCGATCGCGCGGTCTACCAGGAAATTGACGTTTTGACTGAAAGAGAGTTCGTTGCTGGTGGGTTCTGACATGATATGCCTCCTGACCCGCGTTGGCGTTGGTAGTTTGTATGGCCTGTTCTTTATTTAAAACAGTGCTTGCAAATATCAGCGGCCGTTAGCGAAATTTATTTAGATTCAGATGCTTGTCAGGTTATTAAAGTGGAAATTCGAGCGATTCCAGTCTCGCCAGATCTATAGGCCGGTCCAGGTCCCATATAGTGTCCAGTTCGTGCCAGCGCCATTGGATTGCTTTAAGCCTTTCTCGGGTTGCCTGCATGACTTTATCACTGCCCCAGTGAATATCCTGAAATATAAAGTGATTAGGTTTTGATAGACCAATCAGCACGTAACCACCATCTTCGGCGGGTCTGAGCACGCAATCATTCCCTTGCGCCAAGGCTGTGAAAGCAGCCTGCAAATCATCGGCCGTCGTCGCTGGGCAGTCGGTACCGATTAGGATGGCATAGCGGCAATGCGCCAGTGCAGATTCCAGGGCGTTGGCCATGAGTTCTCCCAAGTCTGCGCCGCGTTGCTGTTGTAGTGGGATAGAAAATTGCGCTTGGCATTGCCGGAAAAATGGATGATTCATGTCACCGGCACACCACAGTTCAACAGGGCAGAGAGCGGCCTCGGTGGCTGTGATTAAAGTGCGTTTGACTAGACGCTCATGCAGGTCGGCAGCACCCTGTTCGCCTAATGCGGGGATGAGGCGGGTCTTGCTGTGGCCCGGTAGTGGAGCTTTCGCAAACACCAGGATGCGCGCGTCAGGAAAGAGCATTATTGATAACGTTTGATCAGTTGTTCGGGGCTGGCGCCGAGAAAATAGGCCAATCTGAGCCGCCACATCAGTAGGATGGTGTTGAGAATGCCCTGTGCTTCCCAGCGACGGCTGGACGTGATCAGTGGTGTGTTGATGCAGGCCGGGCGCCCGTGATGTTTAAGTCGCTTGCTGAGTTCGATATCTTCCATAAGGGGAATGTCGGCATAGCCGCCGATTTTTTCGAACAATTCCCGCTGCACAAAGATGGCTTGATCACCGGTAGCAATACCGCTCAGGCGCGAGCGCCAGTTCATCATGAATTCAACTAGGCGTAGTAGTGGTTGGCGGCCGGAAAGCTGCACATCAAATCGGCCCCATTGTTTTTTCTTTATTGCTTCTGAAATCAGATCTATCGAGTTAAGGGGCAAAAGAGTATCGGCATGCAGAAACAGCAACAGTTCACCGCTGGCGTGCTGAACTCCTGTGTTCATTTGCCGTGCACGGCCCTTGGGTGCATGGATAACTAGATCAACAAGAGGTGTTGCCAGCGTGACGGTTTTATCAACACTGCCACCATCTGTCACTATGAGCTGATGGCCTTGTTGTCGCAATGTCTGCAATGCTTGCAGAGTCTCTTCTATCTCCGCGGCTTCATTGAGTGTGGGAATGATGATGGAGAGTTTCACCATCAAGCTTACAGCGCGCCGCCACAGCTGCTGCCCTGGCCGGCGGTGCAGCCATAGCAATGATCCTTGACAATGATTTTTTTACCTTCGATATTGGTTTGCATTAGATCCGTGATATGGCTTTTAGGCTTGTCGCTGAGTGGAGCAGGTAGGTCCAGCATTTGGTTAAAGTCGCAGTCATAGACATATCCCTGCCAGTCGATGCTGATTAAGTTACGGCACATGACGCCATCGAGGTTTTCCTGTTTGAAGTTGTCGCGCAGCAGTTGCATGTATTCATCAAACTGGCCTTTAGAGATCAATGTGCTACCAAAACGCTGAATCGGCATATTGGTGAGAGTGTAGAGATTGCTGAATACAATGTCGAATTCGTCTTTTAAATGTTCGCGATAGGCTGTTTCAAGTTGTTGCTGTGCTGGTGGCAGTGAAGACCCTTGCGGATTGTACATCAGGTTTAGGATGAGGTCCGTGTCCGGTTGGCCATAGCCGAGCTGATTCAGTTTTTTCAGCGCTGCCGTGCTGAGGTCAAACACACCCTTACCGCGTTGCTTATCCACATTGTCTTTCAGATAACATGGCAGAGAGGCCACGACTTCAACTTTATTGTCGGCCAAAAACTCGGCCAGGTCTTCCTGTTCTGGTTCGAACAATATAGTCAGATTGCAGCGGTCGATGACATGCACGCCCAGTTTACGTGCTTCTTTCACCAGATAACGGAAGTTGGGATTCAGTTCCGGTGCGCCGCCGGTCAGGTCGAGTTTATTGATATCTGACGTATTTAGGAATTCGATCAGCAGTTCAATTGTCTCATGCGTCATGTTCTCCTTGCGTTTGGGCCCGGCATTCACATGACAATGTAGACACTGCTGGTTGCAGCGATAGCCGAGATTGACCTGCAGAGTGTCCAGTTTGCCACGTTTGATGGCAGGAAAATCGGTCTGTTCGAGCAGAGGTAGGGTGGCGTGCATACATCTATCCTTAGTTTTTTTAAGTAGTTTTACGAAATTTTTTCACGATCACCGGCAATAAGGCAAACAGGCCCAGCAGACCGAAGGCCATCAGCGTTTCGGCTGAGATTAGTTGATCAAGCGAATCGATACGCCCCAAGGACTGGCCCAGGTTGGCGAAGACAAAGCTGCCGGGGAGTATGCCGATGGCCGTGCCAACTACATAAGTACGCAGTTTAATCGGCGTAAAGGCGGGGGCTAGATTGACCAGCCAGAATGGAAACAGTGGTACCAGGCGCAGAAACAGAAGATAGTTGAAGGCATTGTCGTTAAAGCCATTGATCAATTTCGCCGCCAGGCCTGAGTTGAGTTTTTGTCGTGCCGTATCGGCAAACAAATAACGTGCCGCCAGAAACACAAGGGTGGCCCCAAGTGTGGCGGCAAGCAGGATCACTGCTGTGCCAATCCAGCGACCAAAGAGAAAACCAACCGTGAGCGACAGCAGCAAGGCCCCCGGGATGCTGAAGGCGGTTGAGGCAGTGTAAATGATAATGGCCAAGGTAATGGCAATAGCATAGTTGTTTTCAGTGTAAGCCAGTAGCGCATTCCTATTATCCTTGATTACATCCAGGCTCAGGTATTGTTCTCCTCCGAGCGTAAAAAAAGCGACCAGGGTGCCAATAAACAGGGCTGCAATAGCCAGTTTGAGCCAGGATTTATTCAGTGACATAGGTGGCCTGATTGTATTTTCCATAGTTATCGAATTGATCCTACTTGATTGTTAAGTCATCTGCAGTGCTTAAAGAATGACGATATCAATGTAGTCGCGCGAAGTGTTTTATCCTTACAAACAGTTAATTCTGTGCAATTGCCTGCCTAACTTATTGAATTTATTGTGGCTATTTTCAGAATCTCGTCTCTCAAGAGATATTGTCTGTATATATAGCCAAAACATATTAGGGAGTGATGATGAATGAGTTTAAAGATAAGATTCAAGCCGTTGATAGTTTATTCCGATAGCACTAATGAACACTGGTCATTCTAATAAACCATTGTATATAAAAGGTAAAGCGGGCAGTCTTTATTGACTGCCATCTGTGCTTGAGAAATGGAATTTTTGGCAGGCTATGCAGAACACTGATTCTACAATTGGCAATTCCAATCAGGACGCTAACAAGCGCGCCTATAAGCGCTATATCGTCAATCTGAAAGCACAAACATGCCTAGGGCAGCATAATAGTCTTATAGAAATCCGAGACTTTTGCCTGGGTGGCATGTATGTGGTTTATGAACAAAAAGAAACTAGTTTGGATAAGTTGGTGCTGACGCCTACCCAGGGTGAAGTAATCACTATTCAGTTTTCGTTGCCATCAGAGCCTGAAGAAATTCTCCAGATTCAGGGACGCGTTGTAAGATCAGATTTACATAGCCTTGGTATCACCTTTGTTCAGCCCAATTTCATTGTGCTGGAAAAAGTCATCAGCTATGCCCGAGATTATCAGGAACAGGAAGCGCCTTCAAATGAGCCGTTTGAAGGCGATAAGGCCGTTTATGGCAATGTGGGCTATGATGTCCTACTAAAAAATATACGCACCATGACACTCAAGCCGGTTCGGGCACTGATAGACAGCTACCTGGGGAAACAGACTGAAGTATTAATGGAGATGGCCGACAAGGCTGTCAATATTTCCGAGCAAAATGCCTATTTTTCCACCATCGAAACATTCAAAAAACAGGGTAAACAATTCAGAGCGGATTTTCTTAAAGGGATGCGTCAAAATATCTATTCGATACCGGCGCATATTGATCAGGATTTGGCTGCTAAGGAAAATGATTTGTCAGCAAGCAGTTTATCGCTGGTTGATGATGAGGCCATGGATGACTGGATTGCCCGTTCTGAAATTTCAGACAAGGCCGAGTCATCACATCTTGAGGCTCTCGTCGGTATTGAACAGCGCTTATCCATCCTGTTGCGAATGAAAATATGGAAACAAAATAATCCCATCGGTCCCGAGGCTTTTTCCCGTGCGTTCCAGGATGCCTTGAAACAACTAATTATCGACAAATCGGCCTATCTGGTCTGTTGCAAGATCTTCAGAGATGTGCTGAAAGATGGCTTGGCTGAACTCTACATGACCATCAATGACTATTTAATTCAAAATGGAATTTTGCCTGAGTTACAGTACAAGATAAAGGTGAAGGAGGATGCAGGCAAGCCACGGCGTCGCAAGTCAAAGAGCGATATTGAAAGTGCTCGTGAGTTTCTGGGAGCACTTGATAGCAATGAAGGCAATAATCTTTACGACTTGATTTCCAGCCTCCAGTCCAGTAGGCATAAAAATAAAGCCGATGGTTCGTCAGATAGGCGTAGTTTTAGTACCCAGCAGTTGCTCGACAAACTTTCCGAGTTAGCACATCAAGAAGATTCGAATGCGGCAAAAGAACCAACTGAAAGCGATTTGAAGTCTCGAGCGCTGCAAATGCTGGAACAATTAGAGCGTGGTGATGGTGACTACCAGTTGGGGCCAAGAGAAGCGGCTATCATGGAAACAACGGGCTCAATATATGATGCCCTCTACAAGGACGACATCATCACTCCAGGTGTCAAGGAATGGCTGAGTGATGTCGAGATGCCCCTGCTACATGAGGCGATCAAGGACGAGTCAGTACTTGCAGATAAAGGTCATATTGCCAGGGCCTTTATCAACCAGTTAGCTAAGCTAGAGCTTTATAACGACGACAGTCGTGATTTCATCAGCAACTCGGTAAAACATACCATTGAAGATTTGCTCAAGCAGGTTGGCGAACAGCCTGGGATGAATGAGCAGCTGATGTCTTCCCTGCTGAACAAAATTAATGCTCTGGTTAATATCCAGGACAAGGCCTACAACGATAATTTCAGTGAATCGCTGGAAAAGTGTAAAGCTGAGATAGAGCTGCCCAGACTTAAGCTTCAACAGTCGCCTGATGAAATGCCAGCGCCTATGGAATTACAGTTGAGAGAATGGCGTAAGCGAATAAGGCGCATTAAAGTTGGCGATTGGATTTTGTTTGATGCTAGCTCTCATGAATCCAGCAGGATGAAGCTGGCCTGGATATCCGAAAACTATGACCAATATGTCTTTGTAAACATGCTTGGGCTGATGGAGGGAGGCATCGGCGTGGATGAAATGGCACGGCTATTGATTTCAGGCGCGGCCTTGTTTCTAGAGGATGCTGAAGAGCCCGCAGTAGATCGTGCGCAATACAGCATGTTGCATAAAATGCATTCTCAGCTCATGCATGAAACCACTCATGACCAGCTTACAGGCCTGCTGAACCGGCGTGAGTTTGAGAAGCAAATGAAAGATGAATTGGTGGGAAATCCTGATGTATCCACGTCGAACATTTTATGCATTTTTGATGTTGATTATTTTGAGTTGGTAAACAGCACATTTGGTTATGAAGCAGGTAATCAACTGCTGGTCGAGATTGGAAAGTTTATCGAGGAACTTTTTAACGGCTTCAGTATTGGTAGGGTGGGTGGCAACCAGTTTGCGGTTTTATTGACAGATTGCACCACACAGCAAGTCATCGAAATTGTAGATAGGCAGAAAGAGCACTTTTCGAGTTATCGTTTTCAATATGAAGAAAGCAGCTCTATGGTCACACTCAGCAGTGGTATTGTCGCCATTGACCTGGAGCACCAGGAAATTTCCCGCTTATTACAGACTGCCGAGGCAGCTTGTCGTCTGGCCAAGAGCAAAGGTGTGAATGGCATGCACGTGCTTGAAGTAGATGATAACCAGATTCAGGAAGATAAAATGATAATGGCCTGGGCATCAAAGATTGATGATAGTCTGGTCAATGATAGCCTGGTGTTGCGTTATCAGTCGATCGCGCCGATTAGTGATAGTACATTGCCACCTCACTCTGAAATACTGCTGGGATTCACGGATGAAAGTGGTTCACTGGTGTCGCCTGAGCCGTTTATTTTGGCAGCGGAAAAATATCGCCGCATGCCGGAGATCGATCGTTGGGTTGTGAAAAGTGTTTTTTCTTATCTGAATGAGAATCCTCATGTTATCGACACCATTGGCGGCGTGTCGGTTAATCTGTCAGGTCTTTCTGTTAATGACGCAAGCTTTATCCCTTTTGTTCTCGAGCAGATAGATCAGCTGAAAGTATCCACCGATTACATCACATTTGAGATTACAGAGACAGCAGGCATAGAGTGCTTGTCCAGCGCTGCCGAGTTTATCAGCGAGATCAAGAGGACGGGCTGTTGTTTTTCCCTGGATGATTTCGGTACTGGCATGTCGACGTATTCCTATTTGAAAAATTTGCCTGTTGATTACATAAAGATTGATGGCTCGTTTATACGCGATATAGAAAACAGCGATGGTGATCAGGCAGTAGTGAAATCCATCACTGAGATAGGTCATTTCATGGGTAAGAAAATTATTGCCGAATGTGTCGAAACCAATTCCACGATTGATCTGTTAAAGAGTTTGAATGTGGATTATGTCCAAGGATATGCCATCGCCAGGCCCAAGCCGCTAAAATCTCTTAAATAAACTCTTCCGCATTTATTCTTTCGCCGTGTATTAAACACAGATGTGTTGTAGAAGTTGTAGCTGTGAATGCGTCGCCAAAAGCATAAACACTGATGATGCTTGGGTAGAAGTATATGAAGTCCTCCAGCATTCTGCCGATAGTTGTTTGGGTGGAAATATTTATGTAAATAAAATCAGGTCTCCCCTGATAAACAAGTGCTGTTTATGCTAAAGAGCTTCGCGCAAGCCTGGTTATCGTTGCAGTGCCAGATGATCCCCAATGTGATTGGCGGAATGACGGCGTTGGATATAGACGTGGACGATACGGTCAATCCGACTGCCTGTTGGCCAGAAAGCTATTCAGCTAGCTCTGATGTTCTTGCTGCCGCAAGTCTGGCAGTATCTCGACAGGCCCCAGTGGTAAGCAACAAGGTTTCTGGTAACAATGAGCCGGGGATGGATAATTTAGTTATTGCGTGTCCATTACTGAAGAATGGCTCGTTCTATGGTGTGGTTTCGGTGCAGCTTTCGGCACCACAAGGCCAGCAAGTAGCGATTATTCAATTGCTCCAGTGGGGAGCTGCTTGGTTGGAACTGCTCTTGGCACGGGAGCATGGGGATGCGAGCCAGTTGTCTCCACTTCTGTTTTCTGTCCTGCTTTCTGCACTTAAATGTGGACAATCAGAAGCGGCTGCAACTTCAGCGGCAAATGAATTGATGAATCAATTGTCATGTGAGCGTGTATCTATCGGTTTGCAGTATAAACAGAGAGTAAAGATGCTGGCGTTGTCACAAAGTGCAAGTTATGAGCCGCGTTCAAACCTTGTTCGAAATATTGAATGTGCCATGCATGAGGCTGTGGTACTTCAGAAAACAATCATCTATCCGCCAGCCGATACCGCTGTCGACCTGCTTGATGAACATGCTGTCTTGTCAAAGACTGAAGCTGACGAAACAATTTGTACCGTGCTACTGATAAATAACGACGAGATAACGGGGGCAGTTAGTTTTGAGCGCTCGTCAAAAGAGCCTTTTAACGCAGCCGATGTTAAACAGTATGAAGAGATTGCGAAACTGTTGGGTCCGGTTATAGAGATGAAAAAGTGCCTCGAACGTTCTTTTATGATCATGTTCAGAGAGGATGTTGTTAGTGCGCCACTTAAACGAATCATGCGGCCACACGGATTGAAGCGCAAGATTGCCATGCTGTCAGTACTGGCGTTTTTGGGTTTGCTGAGCTTTGTCAGCGGCGATTTTCGCATTACTGCGCCAGCCAATCTTGAAGGTAAAGTGCAGCGTGTAGTGGTGGCGCCATTTGATGGCTATATTGACAAGGCCCATGTGCGGGCCGGTGAAACCATCAAGGCAGATGATGTGTTAGCGGAGCTGGATGATCGCGATCTGCGCCTGGAACGACGAAAACTGATCTCTCAGCGCGAAGAGGCGGCCAAACAATATAATAAGGCACTGGCCGGGCTGGATCATGCCCAGGCGCGAATCTACCACACACAAGTGTCTCAGGCTGAGGCAAAGCTTGCTCTGTTAGATGAACAACTGGCACGAACAAAAATTCTAGCCCCCTTTGATGGTGTTGTAATCTCAGGTGATTTGAGTCAATCACTAGGGACGCCGGTTGAGCGGGGGGAGCTATTGTTTGAGATGGCGCCATTAAATGATTACCGTGTGGCGTTACAGGTTGATGAACGCGATATCGCCAATGTTACTGTTGGCCAGGAAGGATCGTTAACGCTTGCCGCGATCCCTAGAAAACATTTTTCCTTGATTGTTGAAAAAGTGTCATCTGTCTACCGGGAGAATGAGGCAAACGCTGTCTTTCGGGTTGAAGCACGTATTGTCGATAAGACGGAAACACTCTCTTTGCGCCCGGGCATGAAAGGGATAGGCAAGATATCAGTTGGCCAGAGAAGCTACCTATGGCAGTGGACCCGGCGGATGCTAGGCTGGTTGCAACTCCACCTTTGGGCGTGGTTACCCTAATGGTGACCGCTTCAATGGCCGCGCCGGAAACAACCGATCTGTGGCAGCGTATCGCCGGGCTAAAACTGCGCCTCATTGCACACGCCAGGCTCCATAGACACGAATACAGAGGTCAAGCCTGGTATGTGCTGCATGATCGTGCCTCGGCACGTTATTACCGCTTTAGTGAAGCGGTCTTCGCATTTATTAAGCAACTGGACGGTTCTCGAACAGTTGATGAAGTCTGGCAGGCCCTTCACCAAACATTGCATGAGGATGTGCCTGCTCAACATGAGATTGTCCAGCTGCTGGCGCAACTGCATGATGCGGAGTTGCTGCTCGGTGATATGCCTGTGGACGGTGCCGAGCAGTATTCTCGTCGACGAAAGCAACAGCAACTCAAGTCGCGCCAACGCTGGCTACGTCCACTGAGCATTCGTTTTCCACTGGCTGATCCCGATCGTTTACTGACGCAGTTGCAGCCTTTTATCAGGCCGATGTTCAGCAAGCCCGTGTTGCTTGCCTGGTCTGTGTTTGTTGTGCTTGCCTTAATTCTTGCCGTCAGTCATTTTTCTGAACTCATGGCGCACTGGTCCAGCCGTGCGCTGGATCCACAAAATATCCTGTTGATGTTTCTTGTTTATCCGTTCATCAAGGCACTGCACGAGTTTGGCCATGCTGTCGCGACCAAAATCTGGGGTGGCGAGGTGCACGAGGTGGGGGTCATGTTATTGGTGTTGATGCCCGTTCCCTTTGTCGATGCCTCTTCGTCAAGCACCTTCAGCGACAAGTGGCGGCGCGTAATTGTTGGCGCATCGGGCATTATGGTGGAGATGTTTCTGGCGGCAGCAGGCTTGATGGTTTGGCTGAATGTCGGGCCCGGCCTGCTGCGCGATATCGCATTCAACGTCATGTTTATCGGTAGTGTTTCCACATTGCTTTTTAATGGCAAC
>CALZIQ010000079.1 GCA_945787735.1 uncultured Chromatiaceae bacterium
CTCCATCATCCTGCGCCCTCCCAAGGCATGAACATTCACCATCCAGACGCCCAGCTCTGCCGCTGCTGCACAGGCAGCAGCAGTCGTATTGGGTATATCGTGAAATTTCAAATCAAGAAAAATTTCAAAGCCTTTGGTTTGTAACTGTTCAACGATCGATGGCCCTTCACGGGTAAACAATTCTTTGCCAATTTTTAAGCGGCATTTTTCGGCATCAAGCTGATCTGCCAGTTGTATGGCCTGTTTGGCTGAAGGGAAGTCAAGCGCCACGATGATACTTTTTCGATCTACCATTAAATACTGGCTCCCCACTGGAACTCATGGATCGGTTTAATGCTTGACCAGGTTTTACAGCTCGGGCAACACCAGTGCATTTCCATTCCGGTAAAACCACAACTACTGCAGCGATAGACCGGCTTGTTCGCCAGCAATTTGTCGAGCGATGATTTTACGACTGCGAGATAACCCTTTTCGTCCTTGACCTGCCCCAAATCCAGCTCGAGCAAATATTGCACGCCACGTAGAGAGGGCCTTTCCGTTACCTCGCCACCAAGAAAAGCAAGCGCCACCCCTTCACCTTCATATTCTTTTAACATTCTGGCCGCTGTTAGAACCAACTCAACCCCATGCAGATCTCGAATAATACGCTTGAGGTAGGCGATCATTTTCTCTTTTTGGCCGACACTTTGGTAACACTCTTTGAGTTCATCAAGAATTTCAGATAAGTATTCAGGTGCTTTCACTTCAAGCTTTTGAAAAGATGAAATGGCAGCATCAAAATTACCCAAGCGCCGCTCAATACGGCCTCGAATCATCAACGCACGACCACAACGTGGGTCCTCCAACATCGCCTTGTCCAACATGCGCTTGGCCTGAGCCTGGTCATCCTTACGCCGCGCCTGCTCGGCAATTTCACAGTAATAATGAGCGATAACCACCGACTCAGATTCACGTGTGCAGGTGGCAATCTTGCGCGCCACATCAATGGCACGGAACCACTCTTTTTCCTGTTGATAAATATCACGCAAGAGTCGCAACGCAGCGATATTGCGGCTATCCACATCAACCAGTTCAAGGCAAAGATTCTCTGCTCTGTCTAGCAGTCCCGCGCTTGTATAATCAAGTGCAAGCTCCTGCAGGGCTTGACTATAAGACTCAGTACTTAACGTGGATTTGTTGACAAGATTTTGATGTAGGCGAATCGCCCGATCAACCTCTCCCCTGCGGCGGAACAGGCTACCCAGGGCCAGGTGGATTTCAATTGTATTATCATCCAGTTCAGACAGCTTCATGAACACATCAATGGCTTTATCAGGCTGCTCATTGAGGATGAAATTAAGCCCTTTATAGTAGTCCTGCGGCAGATTGGCGCCGGAATGCTTTGCTTTTTTCTGATATTCCCTACGCGCCACATACCAACCAGAAGCCGCGGCAATAGGCAACAAAAGCCAAAGCAGTGAAAGGTTCATTTCAGTGGTTATTTTGGGATGGAACAGCTCTTAGAGATGTTAATTCTCTTTCTGCACTTTTTGTTGATTTTTTGAGTTTCAGATTTTGCCGTTTTAGCCTTAACACCATGCCAAAACTTGCAATAAATCCAAATAGGATGCCTGCTGAGATTGATGCAACCAATGCTATCGCAAGTGGAACATCCATCTCACCAAAATAATAATTGATTTGAATAGACTGGGCATTAAGCGTGGTAAAACTGATTACCACGATTGCCACGATTATTAAAAATAAAAGCCCAATAATTTTATACATCTCTCCCTCCCCTGGAGAGAACAACGAATCAACTTTCTATGATTTCAACCCGTTGAATACTCTCATTCACACGCTCTCTGAGCTCCTTACCTGGCTTGAAGTGCGGAACATATTTTCCTGCCAATGGTACAGATTCACCTGTTTTAGGATTTCTGCCCAGACGCGGCGGGCGAAAATGAAGTGAAAAACTGCCAAAGCCACGAATTTCGATACGCTCGCCCGTGGAAAGGTTCTGAGCCATTTGCTCAATCATGGTCTTGACCGCAAATTCAACATCTTTATAGGTCAAGTGTTTTTGACGCTGGGCCAGTAATTCTATCAGCTCGGATTTTGTCATTATTGTCTTCCCCTAACATTAAGAAGTTCATAACTCCTTGTAGACACTACAATATTGGCGCATCTCCGCTAATTTGGCAACAGCTGTTTGATGGAAAATCCCCCCGGATGCTTCATCCGGAGGGATAATTCAGATGTTTTAGTTTTGGGTTTCGATCTGCTCTTTCAACAAATCACCCAAGGTAGTCGCCCCAGTTTCAGAGACAGAAGTATATTCCTTAATAGCTTCTTTCTCCTCATCACTATCCTTAGCCTTAATAGAAAGCATAATAGTGCGGTTCTTGCGATCTACACCAATGAACTTGGCTTCAATCTCATCTCCAACATTCAGCGCTGTGCGGGCATCAGCAACATGCTCTAGCGAAAGTTCAGAGGCACGAAGATAACCATCAACAGTATCAGCCAAATTAACGACTGCCATCTTAGCATCGACCTCAGTCACCGTACCTTTAACGATACAGCCCTTGGTGTGCTCAGCAACAAATTGTGAAAAGGGATCCTGGTCAAGCTGCTTCACGCCCAGCGAAATTCGCTCACGCTCTGGGTCAATTGCAAGAATCACAGCTTCTACTTCATCACCCTTGGAATAACCACGCACTGCCTCTTCACCGGCATCATTCCATGAAAGGTCCGATAAATGCAGCAAACCGTCGATGCCACCGTCAAGGCCAACAAACACACCAAAATCGGTGATTGACTTGATAGTACCGGCAATCTTGTCACCTTTGTTGTGAGTGGCAGCGAATGCATCCCAAGGATTTTCAGCACACTGTTTCATGCCCAATGAGATACGACGGCGTTCTTCGTCGATATCCAAGACCATGACCTCAGTCTCTTGTCCTACATGAACAACCTTGGATGGGTGGATGTTTTTATTAGTCCAATCCATTTCAGAAACATGGACAAGACCTTCAACACCACTCTCGATCTCAACAAAGCAACCGTAGTCGGCAATGTTGGTGACCTTTCCGAACAGGCGTGAGCCAACCGGATAACGACGCGCGATATCTTCCCATGGATCCTCGCCCATTTGCTTCAGACCCAGTGAAACACGGTGACGTTCTTTATCGAACTTGAGGACCTTAACATCGATCTCGTCACCAACGTTGACGATTTCAGACGGCTGACGCACACGACGCCAAGCCATATCGGTGATGTGCAGCAGACCGTCAACACCACCCAGATCGATGAAGGCACCGTAATCTGTCAGGTTCTTAACAATACCCTTGACAGTCTGGCCTTCCTGCAGATTTTCGAGCAGTTGTTCACGCTCTGCACTAGACTCGCTTTCGACAACTGCGCGACGAGAAACAACAACGTTGTTACGACGACGATCCAGTTTGACGACCTTGAATTCCAGCGTTTTGCCTTCCAGGTGTGCAGCATCACGAACCGGGCGCACATCAACCAGAGAGCCGGGCAAGAACGCGCGAATACCGTTCAGCTCAACTGTATAACCACCTTTAACCTTGCCAGAGATGATACCAATAACAGCCTCACTCGCTTCCATTGCTGTTTCGAGGATAGTCCAAGCCTGGGCACGGACAGCTTTTTCACGAGATAAACGGGTTTCACCATAACCGTCTTCAACGGCTTCCAGTGCAACCTCGATTTCATCGCCGACATTAACATCGACTTTGCCTTCTTCGTTATAAAACTGCTCGGCAGGAATAGCACTGTCGGATTTCAAACCCGCACTGACCACCACCACGTTGCCGTCAACACTGACAACAATCGCTTTTAAAATGGTACCAGGACGCATACGCTCATCGACCTGGCTTTCCTCTAACAGTTGCGCAAAGCTTTCGCTCATTTCGTATTTACCTTTGTCCGGTCAAGCCTCACAACAATTCAGCCTTATGAACATGTTATTCCGCGTGTGCGGAGTTAAAAAAACGGCCCGACATAGCCAGACCACGTTAAACAACAGCATGAAGCAAACACCCGCTTCAGCTATTTAATCACTGACTCGCTGCCATAAAGCATAGACCTCAGCCACCACTTGTTCGATACCTAAATCCGACGTATCAATTGTTACCGCGTCTTTTGCGGCAACAAGCGGCGCAGCTGATCGATTTCTATCACGCTCATCACGAAGCGCCAGCTCGTCCAAAAGGGCCGATAGATTAGCATCCATCCCCTTTTCTTTCAACTGTTTATAGCGCCTTGAGGCCCGTTCTTCCAGGCTGGCGGTAAGGAAAATTTTCAATCTTGCATCAGGGAAAACAACCGTGCCCATATCGCGGCCATCGGCAATCAGGCCCGGCGCATGGAGAAAGGCACGCTGGCGCTCAAAAAGAGCATCGCGGACTGACTGAACAGCCGCAACCTTCGACGCATCATTACCGCAGTCTTCACTTCTAATACCGTCGGTAACCTCTTCTCCCTCAAGGAATATTCTCGTTTCGTTACCTTCATCATCCGAGACGAATTCAACATCAAGATGAGCCGCCAAGGTCGCCAGACCCTGCTCATCATCGAAATTGATGGAGTGGCGCCTGGCAGCCAATCCCACTAGACGATACAAGGCACCGCTGTCGAGAAAATGCCAGCCCAGCTTGTTGGCCAACAATCTACTTATCGTGCCCTTGCCTGATCCACTCGGACCATCGATAGCGACGACATCAACCCCATGTTCAGTCATTTCTTCACTTTCCATTAACTAATTCTCAGCCCGGCATTCCCAGCCAGTTCAACAAACCCAGGAAACGAGGTGTTCACATTGGCACAATCGTTGATCACAATCTCGCTCTCAGCGCGTAACGCCGCCATGGCAAAGCTCATGGCAATACGATGATCACCATGGCTGTACACCTCGGCACCGTGCATCTTGCTTCCCTGGATCACAATGCCATCGGGCGTCGGCTCAGCCTTGACACCCATCTTGATGAGGCCATCGGCCATCACCTGAATACGGTCACTCTCCTTCACTCGCAGCTCCTCAGCGCCGGTCAATACCGTTTCACCCTCAGCACAGGCCGCTGCCACAAACAACGCCGGGAACTCATCAATCGCCAACGGCACCAAGGCTTCCGGGATGCGTATGCCTTTTAACTGACTGGAACGGATACGGATATCGGCCACAGGTTCGCCACCAACCTCATGTTGATTGCTCACTTCGATATCCGCCCCCATCAGACGCAAAATATCGATTACGCCTGTACGGGTTGGGTTTACACCAACATGCTCAAGTGTTACATCAGAGTTTTTGGCGATTGCCGCCCCCACCATAAAGAAGGCAGCTGACGAGATATCGGCGGGCACATCAATATCCGTAGCCTTGAGCGAACCACCACCCCACAGCCTGGCCGTTGAACCTTCGCGTTCAACCGCATAACCAAACCCCTGCAACATACGCTCGGTATGATCCCGTGTCGGTGCCGGCTCGGTTACGCTCGTTTGACCCTGGCCATACAAACCCGCCAACAGCACACAGGACTTTACCTGCGCACTGGCCATCGGCAAAACATAATCAATACCGTTCAGAGTACTGCCGCCATGCAGCAACAGGGGCGGCGTGCCACCCTCGGCGCTATCAATATTTGCACCCATCATCGCCAACGGTTCGGTTACTCTTCGCATGGGACGCTTAGAAAGCGAAGCATCGCCTACCATCTCTACATCAAAACCCTGTCCTGCCAACAGACCTGCCATGAGTCGAATTGAAGTCCCGGAATTACCCAGATCCAACGCGCCAGCCGGGGCCTTTAAGCCATGCATGCCAACACCGTGGATAACAACCTTGCCGTTGTCAGGCCCCTCAATCTTCACTCCCATGGCACGGAAAGCCTTAAGCGTCGCTAGGGCATCATCACCTTCAAGGAATCCACTGACATGCGTCACACCCTCGGCCAGCGAACCGAGCATGATAGACCGATGTGAAATGGATTTGTCACCCGGCACACGAATAGTGCCATTCAGGCTGCCGCCTGGCTGAACAGAAAAACGTACATTAGCTTCAGAAGACATAATTCAGTATTTTCAATAAATTATTGGCTATTTTTCAAGTTGATCCACAAACCTATCACGCGCTGCTTTAGCTCGCTGGAACACATCCCCCAATGACTCACCGTCGCCCTTGCGAACCAGATCAGTGATTTTTTCCAGATCTGAGAGATATCGCTCCAACACTTCAAGCAGCGCCTTGCGATTGGCCACACAGATATCTCGCCAGACAACAGGATCACTCGAGGCAATTCGGGTAAAGTCACGAAAGCCACCAGCCGCAAAGCGAAAGATCTCCTCACTCTCATCCATACTCACCAGGGTGTCCACGAGGCCATAGGCCAACATGTGGGGCAGATGGCTGGTAGCCGCCAACACCTCGTCATGATGCTCAACCCCCATCTCATCCACAATCGCCCCCGCTTGCTGCCACATGGCACGCACTTTGGCGACCGCCTCGACGGAGGATGTAGGCAAAGGGGTAAGAATCACCCGGCGGCCCTGATACAACTCGGCGAACGAGGCCTCAACCCCGCTTTGTTCAGTGCCGGCAATGGGGTGGCCCGGCACAAGCCCTGTTGGCAGATCACCAAATGCAGATTTTGCAGCGCTCACCACACTCGCCTTGGAGCTACCCGCATCTGTAATCACAACATCAGATGGGAGATTGCCGGCCATGGCAGCAAAACATGCCTCCATCGCACCCAGCGGCACTGCAAGCAGCACAATTTCCGCCCCCTTCACAGCCTCGGCGATCTCAGTGCTGAAGCGGTCGATAACACCAAGATCAACCGCCTTCTGCAGATGCGTCGCGTCACGGCTACAGCCAACTACCTCGGCGCAAAACCCAGTTTGTTTGAGGGCACGGGCAAGCGAACCGCCAATCAGTCCGACGCCGATAATGGTAAGTTGTCGGATCATCAAAAATCCCCCCCTGCCCCCCCTTTAGAAAAGGGGGGATGGAAAGGCAGATAAAAGAAGGGGCTAACACGGCAACTCTTTTCAAACTCCCCCCTTTGAAAAAGGGGGGTTGGGGGGGATTTAAAACCCACTGCCTTAATGTCATCCATGAGACTCGATCTTGGTCGCTGAAATAACGTTAAAGATCGCGCCCAATAACCTGAGCAATCCCTTTAAGTTCACCCATTAACTTATTGATTTGATCAGGGCTAAGCGCTTGATCCGCATCGCACCATGCTTCGGATGGACGAGGATGAACCTCAATCAACAGGCCATCTGCCCCGGCTGCTACTGCGGCGCGCGCCAATGATGGCACCATCCAGGCCTTGCCACCGGCATGGCTGGGATCGATGATCACCGGCAGGTGGGTCTCGCGTTTCAGCACTGAAATGGCAGTCACATCGAGCATGTTGCGGTAGGCTGTTTCAAACGTGCGCACACCACGCTCGCAGAAGATAATATTGTGATTGCCATTCGCCGCGATGTACTCCGCCGCCATCAACCACTCTGAAATAGTTGCTGACATGCCACGTTTAAGGATGACCGGTGTATGCACCTTACCCACTTCTTTCAGTAAATCGAAGTTTTGCATGTTGCGGGTACCGATTTGAATCACATCCACATTGTGGTCGAGAAAGGTATCCAGCATGCGCACATCCATCAGCTCGGTGACGATGGGCAGGTTATGGGCCTTGGCTGCCTTCTGAAACATCTCCAGCCCTTCAACGCCTACACCTTGAAAAGCGTAGGGACTGGTACGGGGTTTGAAGGCGCCACCGCGCATTAAGCGGCAACCAGCGGCTGCGACGGCATCGGCCGATTGTTGCATTTGCTCCGCTGTTTCAACCGAACATGGCCCGGCGATGACCTGAAGCTTGTTGCCGCCTATGGGCACGCCTCCAACGTCAATCACGGTATCGGCATGATGCGAATCGCGCGAGACGATCTTGTAGGGTTTCATCACCCTCACCACGTTTTCAACACATGGTAGGGCCTCAAGCGCCTCTTTATCCACCTTGGTTTCATCACCTATGGCACCAACCACAATTCGCTGGACACCTTTGGAGACATGCGGCTCTAGCCCCATATTACGAATCTTTTGTTCGACTGCCTGAATGTCTGCATCCGAAGCTTCTGATCTCAAAATTATTATCATCACGTGTACCTTAAGTTCTAAATTCGTGTTTGCGGCTCACAACACAGCAATCGGATAGGAGCCCAACACCCTCAATATCGATGCCCTGTCTTCCAGCGCATTCAGGGCGGCAGCGACATTGTTGTCTTCCTTATGACCCTCGATATCGATGAAAAACACATAATCCCACATTGCCCGGCGTGACGGCCGCGACTCAATGCGCGTCATAGAGAGTCCGGCATCGCCCAGTGGTTTGAGCAGGTTGTTTAATCCACCCGGACGGTTTGGCGTCGACAGCAGCAACGAGGTTTTATCCCGACCACTGGGCGCAGGCGCTTGCCGGCCAATAATCAAAAAACGGGTGGTATTGTCCGGCTCATCCTCGATATTGCATGCAATTACATTCAGGTCGTAGAGCTCCGCCGCCGTTTTTGAGGCAATGGCCACCACATCCTCATCATCAGCTGCCATTCTGGCTGCCATGGCATTGCTGTTGACTGCGATGCGAGGCAGCGCTTTCAGATTCTCGTCTAACCATTCGCGACATTGAGCCAGGGCCTGTTGGTGCGCGCACACCTTTTTGACTTTCCCAAGATCACCGTTTTTAGATAATAGACAATGATGAATACGCAACTCAACTTCACCACTGATCTGCAGTGGTGAATTAAAAAACATATCCAGCGTGTGATTCACCACGCCCTCGGTCGAGTTTTCGATCGGCACCACGCCGTAGTGTGAAAAACCAGCTTCCACATCGCGAAAGATTTCATCAATCGAATTATGCGGCACTGTAGTCACTGAATGACCGAAATGCTTCAAAGCCGCATCGTGGGTATAGGTGCCCTCAGGCCCGAGAAAGGCAATACGCATCGGTTGTTCAAGTGCCAGACAGGCCGACATGATTTCACGAAACAGGCGCGCCATCTCTTCTCCAGATAATGGCCCCTTGTTACGCTCGAGCACCTTGCGCAACACCTGTGCTTCACGCTCAGGTCGATAAAAGTCAGCCTCGGTGTCACCCGACTTCAATTTAACTTCGGCCACCGCCTGGGCGCACTCTGCCCGTTCGTTGATCAGCTTTTGAATCTGGTCATCAAGCTGATCAATACGCTCACGAATCTGCGGCAGTTTTGTATATTTTGTAGTCATGCGGATTTATAAAACTCTGACAGACAGCACACCATCGATGGCCTTGATCCGTTCAACTACAGAGTCAGGCATATCACCTTCGACATCAGCCAGCGTATAGGCAACCTCTCCACGAGATTTATTGAGCAGGTCAATGATGTTCAAGCCAGCATCAGCAACGGCCGTTGAAATCTGTCCCACCATATTTGGCACGTTGGAATTGGCGACAGCCAGGCGCGAGCCTTCGGTACGCGCCATGACGACTTCAGGGAAATTGACCGAATTGACTATATTGCCATTCTCAAGAAAATCTTTTAACTGCTCTGCCACCATGATGGCGCAATTGTCTTCGGCCTCACCTGTTGACGCCCCCAAATGCGGCAGAGCGATAACACGCTCATGACCCTTGAGGGAATTGGACGGGAAGTCGGTGACATACGCATAAAGTTTGCCTTGTTCCAATGCTGCGCAGACGGCCAGATCATCAACAATGCCATCACGGGCAAAATTAAGCACCACGGCATTCTTTTTCATTAAGGCAATGCGTTCGGCATTGAGCATGTTGCGCGTACCCTCTACCAACGGCACATGAAAGGTGATGAAGTCACAACGTGAGACAAGATCATCAACACTGTGGGCCTGTTCTACATCGGCAGCCAACTGCCAAGCAGCTTTCACCGTGATCTGTGGATCATAACCAATCACTTTCATGCCCAGGCTCAAGGCGACATTGGCAACACGAATTCCAATTGCCCCGAGGCCCACAACCCCGATGGTTCGGCCCGGGAGTTCAAATCCAGCAAACTTCTTTTTACCCGCCTCGACCAGCTTGCTCAGCTCAGCATCGTTACCTTCGAGTTTGTTGGTGTAATCCCAAGCCTGGCAAATGTTGCGACTAGCCAGCAGCATGCCCGCCATGACCAGTTCTTTTACCGCATTAGCATTGGCGCCTGGGGCATTGAATACCGGAATACCCAACTGACTCATCTTGTCCACAGGGATATTGTTGACCCCTGCACCGGCACGGCCGACCGCCTTCAGGCTTGAAGGGATCTCCATGTCATGCATCTTGAACGAACGCAGCAAAATAGCATCCGGGTGCTGAATCTCGGATGCAACTTCATATTGATCACGCGGAAAGCGTTCCAAACCGGCAACAGAGATATTATTCAGTGTCAGGATTTTTTGCATTGCCTGTGCTCTCCGCTCAGCCGTGACGTTTTTCGAAATCCGCCATCAGCTCAATCAGAGCATCAACCCCAGCCTCAGGCATAGCATTGTAGATACTTGCACGCATACCGCCAACAGAGCGGTGCCCTTTCAGGGTTTTCAAACTACGCGCAGAGGCTTCTTTTAAAAACTCCGCATCCAAATCAGGATTGGCCAAAGTAAAAGGTATATTCATCCAGGAGCGGCTCTCAGGATCGACAGGGTTGGCATAGAAATCAGAATTATCAATCGCGGCATACAACTTAGACGCCTTGCGCTGATTGGTTTCAGCCATCGCTGCCAGACCGCCATTTTTTTTCAACCAGGCAAAGGCTAGGCCAGCCAGATACCATGTGTAGGTCGGCGGGGTGTTGTACATTGAATCGTTGTCGACATGTGTCTGGTAATTAAACATAGAAGGCGTGCCATCGATGGTCTCACCGATAAGATCATCACGCACAATCACAACCGCCATACCCGCCGGCCCAATGTTTTTTTGCGCCCCGGCATAGATCACACCAAACTTAGACACATCGATTGGACGAGACAGGATGGTCGATGACATATCCGCTACCAGCGGCACATCGCCTGTCTCTGGCACGTAAGGAAACTCGACGCCGCCGATAGTTTCATTGGGCGTGTAGTGCACGTATGCAGCTTTGGCATCAAGCTTCAACTCAGCCTGTGCGGGTGCGCTTGTGAACTTGTTCTCTTCCGTCGTGGCAGCAATATTGACATTACAATAACGCTTACCCTCGGCAATCGCTTTTTTCGACCAGGCACCTGTATTGATGTAATCCGCGCTGTTTTTACCACGCAGTAGATTCATCGGCACCATGGCAAACTGGCTGCTGGCACCACCCTGCAGAAACAGCACTTTGTAATTGTCAGGGATCGCCATCAACTCGCGCAGATCCGCTTCAGCTTGTTCCGCAATCGAAACGAACTCCTTGCCGCGGTGACTCATTTCCATCACCGACATCCCACTGCCGTGCCAGTCCAGCATCTCTTCCTGAGCTTGCTGCAGAACTGCTTCGGGTAACATCGCCGGACCGGCGCTGAAGTTATACACTCTTGCCATCACTATCCCTCGATTGAGTTATTCAGACGTTTCGTCGTCTTCGCCAGCATCGTCAGGCTCAACAATCTTTTCGATGCCGATCAGACTTTCACCCTTAGACAGACGGATTAGCCGCACACCCTGAGTGTTGCGGCCCATGCTGGAAATTTCTTCCACGCGTGTACGCACCAGTGTGCCGCTATCACTGATCAGCATCAGCTCGTCTTCAGTGCTGACCTGCGCCGCGCCGACAACCTGACCATTTCTTTCTGTGGTTTGAATTGATTTGACACCCTGACCACCACGACCGTAGATAGGATAATCTTCGATAGCAGTTCGCTTGCCGTAACCCTTTTCGGTCACGGTTAGCACTTCGCCCTCGCCCACATTGATCAGCGAGATCACTTTCTGCCCGGCGCCAAGCTTAATGCCTTTGACACCGCGGGCGGTACGCCCCATGGGACGCACATCCGTTTCTTTGAATCGGATTGCCTTGCCGGCACTGCTGAACAACATCACGTCACTGCTGCCATCGGTGATATCCACACCCACCAGGCAATCATCTGCCAGCAATTCGAGCGCGATAATGCCGTTTGCACGTGGACGGGAGAAATCTTTCAGTGGAGTCTTTTTGACAATGCCACTACTCGTGGCCATGAAGATAAACTTGCCTTCTTCGTATTCGCGAATCGGCAATACCGCATTGATGCGTTCACCCTCTTCCAAGGGCAGCAGATTCACAATCGGTTTACCGCGGGCGGTTCGACCGGCCTGTGGCAACTCATAGACTTTCTTCCAATAGAGTTTGCCGCGGCTGGAGAAACACAGAATCGTGTCGTGGGTGTTAGCGACGAAGAGTTTATCGATGAAATCCTCATTTTTAACACTGGCCGCCGCTTTGCCCTTGCCGCCGCGCTTCTGCGCTGAATACAAGGAAAGTGGCTGAGCTTTGACATAACCGGTATGAGACAAAGTTACCACCACGTCTTCTTCCGAGATCAAGTCTTCCAGAGTCAAATTAAGGCGTTCGGCAACAATCTCACTGCGGCGCGTATCGGCATATTGCTCCAGAATCACTTCCAGCTCATCCCGAATCACCTGCATCAGGCGCCCTGGGTTGGTGAGAATATCGAGCAGATCAGCAATGCGTTCGAGGATATCTTTGTACTCGGCGGTGATCTTGCCTTGCTCCAGGCCGGTAAGGCGATGCAGGCGCAAATCCAGAATTGCCTGAGCTTGGGTGTCCGACAATCGATATCCACCATCCACCAGCCCAAATTCGGCTGGTAATCCCTCTGGGCGTGACATATCGGCATCGGCGCGGGACAGCATATCGGTGACCACGCCAGGCTGCCAGGTGCGCCCCATCAAAGCGGCTTTGGCTTCCGCCGGGCTGGGTGATGCTTTGATCAAAGCAATCACTTCATCGATATTGGCCAGCGCCACGGCCAAACCTTCTAAGATATGGCCACGTTCGCGCGCCTTGCGCAGATCAAAAATCGTGCGCCGGGTGACCACCTCACGACGGTGGCGGATAAAGGCCTCTAGCATCTGTTTCAGGTTGAGCAGCTTGGGCTCGCCATCCACCAAGGCCACCATGTTGATGCCGAACACGTTTTGCAGCTGAGTGTACTGATACAGATTGTTAAGAATTACCTCGCCCACTTCACCGCGGCGTAGCTCAATCACCATGCGCAGACCATCTTTGTCGGACTCGTCGCGCAGCTCGGTAATACCCTCGACCTTCTTCTCTTTAACCAGCTCGGCGATCTTTTCGAGCAGATTGGCCTTGTTCACCTGATACGGCAGTTCGGTGATGATGATGGTCTGCTTATCCTTGGCCTCATCAATCTCGATATGACTGCGAGCGCGTAGGTAGATACGACCACGGCCGGTGTAATAGGCCTCATGGATACCACTGGCGCCGTTGATAATGGCAGCGGTGGGAAAATCCGGGCCGGGCAAATGTTCCATTAGACCGGCGATATCAATCTCGGGGTTATCAACCAAGGCGAGACAGGCGTTAAGCACTTCAGTGATATTGTGAGGTGGAATATTGGTCGCTAGACCGACAGCAATACCGGCAGAGCCATTGATCAGCAGATTGGGAATGCGGGCTGGAAAAACGGTTGGCTCATGTTCGGACTCATCATAGTTGGCGATGAAATCGACCGTCTCTTTTTCCAGGTCAGCGAGCAGCTCATGGGCAATCCTGGACATGCGGATTTCGGTGTAACGCATGGCAGCGGCCGAATCACCGTCGACGGAGCCAAAGTTACCCTGCCCATCCACCAGCAT